>DFKO01000113.1 GCA_002373855.1 Lachnospiraceae bacterium UBA3643 | reverse complement strand
TAGTGATACTCCTTCAAATCCCGATCTTTTGGTCTATAACTCACACACCATAATATATTCTTCGGCATTCTCATCTACCCTCTTAACATAGTGCAGCTCAATATCATACCCCAGCGCCTCCATCATCTTAACGAAAGTGTTATTGACCACACTATCATTCTTCTTGATCACACGGTTCACATAGGCCTTAGTGGTATCAATCTCTTCCGCTAACTTGGCCTGCGTCTTTCCCTGCTCTATGCACTTTACTTTCACATCTACTTCTATCTAAATTTCTTCCCTAAGCTTATAATCCTTATCCTCATCAATCATATCAATCAGATACTTAGCAATATCCGGATCAAAATGCGTACCCATGCATCTGACGATTTCTTCCCTGACTTCATTCTGAGGACGGGGGAAAGAATATGACCTCTTTGATGTCATGGCATCATAGCAGTCTGCGAGGCATATGATTCGATCTTCTTCAGGAATATCCTTGCCGGATAATCCGTCCGGGTATCCCGTGCCGTCGTATTTCTCATGATGCCATCTTGCACCTGTCGAAAGACTCGGCATCTCATCGATTGTCTTTAGTATATCCCACCCGATTATGGTATGATTCTTAATTTCCTTATATTCTTCGTCAGTCAGTTTGCCTTGTTTGTTAATGATATTCTCTGATATTCCTATCTTGCCGATATCATGGAGAAGACCGAGCTCATATATCTCTTCCTGCTCGTCATAGCTCTTACCCATACGCTTCGCAATCTCTTTGGCATATTTAGCGACTCTCTCCGAGTGACCGTTAGTATAATGATCCTTAGCATCAACTGCCTTTGAAAACGCCAGAAGCATCTCCCGTGTCATTTTCTCTTTTGTCTCAAGTACCGCTTCCCTCTCTCTTGAAGCATTCAGTTCTACCTTGGTCTTTAGATACCGCACATAGTCCGGAGTCTCCAATGACAAAAATATAACAAGCACACCTATTGATGCAATAAAGAGCGTGATTAGCATGTCATCGAAATAGAGCATCTGAATCATAAACAGTGCTCCTGTTATGATGATTGAGATAACCATCGCAACGACCTGATTCTTACTGAAATTCTCACGGTGGGTTAGCATGTAACAGCTTCCGAGAGCAAAGAACAATATCGGGAATCCGTATGCGACAGGCACAAAAAGAATCTCATGGATATAATTGCCTGCCTCGTCATAAGTGAAAACAAGACCGGTTATGGGATTGGTCAGCAGCAGTCCCATATTAATAACCAGGAGTGTCCAGTTTATGACATTCCTAATCTTCATGCTTAGCTTTTCAACATTGGAATAAGCATAGATGTAATAGATAAAAGCAAATGCCGCCAGTGAAGTAAGTACAGAGTCTGTGATATTAAAGACATAATGAGCGTAATTCGATACATTGCCATGAGCACTTGTAACAATAGCAGTGAGCACGTCAACAATATCTGCCAGCATTACGAGAAAGGCGAACCTTCTGAAAGCCACGTTGATACGAGTCATATTCGTATAACGAAGCACAAGATAACAATATAAAACTATGTCGAGCGGTATGACCGCCACTTCCATAAAAATATTATAATCCAGATTCATAACAAATATTATTTAACGTATCGCTTGATTAACCAGAACAGGCATGCAATACCCCAGTTTGCCAGGACGACCCCTGCAAAGATGACCATGCCGACAGGGTATCCCCAGTTAAGGAATCCGTACCAGTCATTAGTCTCAGGCCACTCTCCTACTCCGTTTATCAGGCAGTTTGCGAGATAAAAATTGCCATATATGAGAGAAGGTATTGCTGCGAAAAATGTATATTTAAACGGCATCTTCCTCTCCTGCTCA
Source organism: Lachnospiraceae bacterium UBA3643 (assembly GCA_002373855.1). Taxonomy (GTDB): domain Bacteria; phylum Bacillota; class Clostridia; order Lachnospirales; family Lachnospiraceae; genus NK4A136. The sequence continues at coordinate 10,731 of DFKO01000113.1, read as the reverse complement.
TACATGATAAATTCAATCATTGCCACAATCGGCACAATAAGGTGAAAAAATCTGTTTGTACCTTCATACATATTCAGGTCCGGATACATCGGTGCCAGAAAAAAAGCAACGATTGCAAAAGTGAGGGCCACACCTGATACTGAAATTAGTTTCAGGATGATGGGACACTTTTTTCGCATTAACGAAAGTACGATAAAAATAATCGCGACTATAAGGCAGAATATATTGGACAGCACCGTAAAATACTTGAGGTTTTCCAGTCCTGACGCCATAAGCACGCCTGCATCATCCTTATGATCAATCATCCGCCCTACTCCGGCACCTGCCAGACATATGATGATCACATTAAGGGCATCGCTTATCTTTTCTCTCGGATTACTTTTTATAATGACATAATCGCCATCTTTAATCGGCTCCATATACTATCCCCTGACAGTCATTATTTCAAAAATGAATCAACTGCATTTTTGATATCATCCTTGCTGATATCCTTCTTCATTTTCTCGTTAACCTTATCAATGACCTTGTCAGCCTCTTTTGAGTCAAGGGCCTGACTTACAGCCTTTTTTAAATCATCTTTGTTAACATTCTTTGCGAGCTTTTCTGCTTCTTTTTTGATATCCATTTTTATTCTCCTTTAAAAAAATATTTACTCTCTCGGTCCCCCGATGCCCTCTTTCTTCATAAACATTTTTAAGAATACTGGCTGGAAGATAAATATGATGACAAATCCGGCTCCAAGGCATATAAAGAATGAACCAAGGAACATCTGTCCGTATGTGACGGGTGCCATCCCGCCACTCTGCTTCATCACCATCATGTATGCGAGTCCCACCATTACGGCAGTGAGAATCGGCGTATATATGATATCCGAAACTATACTCTCAAGGACTCTCGCTCCAAGTGAGCCCTGCTTTAAACTGCACATTTTGCAAAGGGCTGCTCCAAGCCTGCCCATCGGTATGATAAAGCCTATGATGATACTGATTATCGTACTGATCACAAAACTGATCAGAAATCCGATTATCTGAAAATGACCTGACGAGAGGTTGCCTATGAGGGACATGGAAAAACTCATAAGGAGTCCCATCGCTATATTCATTTTCAGTCCCACTCTTTTTGCTGATTCCAGATTCATTTATTTTTCCCCCTACACATTAATAATATCTTTTAAAGATACTTCTCTTCATACTCGCTTATTGCCACCGGTTTGCTGTAATAATATCCCTGTACTATCTCGCAGCCGAGCACCTTTAAGCGATCCACCTGGTTCCTCGTCTCCGCGCCCTCAGCCAGACATTTAAAATCAAGCTCCTTGGCAAGTGTAATGATATGTTTAATGACAGTAATATCTTTGTCACTCTCTATATCCGTACCGACTTTATCAATAAAACTCTTGTCTATCTTTAATGTATCAAGAGGCATCTCTGTAAGAAGCGAGAATGATGAATATCCCGTACCAAAATCATCCATGGAAATCACAAATCCACGGTCACGAAGCTGCCGCAGCAGACTCATCAGATAATCGGTATCCTCATATGTCGCATTTTCCGTGAGTTCAAAGTCTATCAGCTTATGGTCCACTCCGTACGAATCAACTATTGATGTAAGATGATTGATCAGACCACTCTCGTAAATCCGCTCCCTTGATAAATTGACAGATATTGGATAGAGTTTCCTGCCTTCATCCTTCCACTTCTTTAATGCGGCGCATACCTTTGACAGGACGATATCGTCGACCTTGCCTATAGAGCCGTCCTTTTCAAAAAACGGGATGAATCTCGACGGCGGCATAAAATCCGTGCTTTTATAATTCCACCTGACAAGGGCCTCTGCACCTCTTATCTCCTCGGTGGCAAGATCAAACTTGGGCTGGAGATAAACAACAAACTCATCATTTTCTATGGCAGTATCAAGATATGCCTTTATATAATTGCCCCAGAGCACATCATCGTGCATCCTGTCACTGTAAAAGGTAATGTCGGTTTTGTAATGGCTCTTTCCGAGGGACTGGGCCAGCTTGGCTGCATCGGCCACGCGGTTACCTGCCAGCATGGAACGCTGCATGGGCACCACGCCTGCCCTGTAGTAGATCTTGTATTTCGGATCCACCGGTATACGGGATATACCCTCAAAGAAATCCTCGAGCTTATGTCTCATCTCATCATGTGGCATATCCTTTATAAGCATTGCAAAATTGTCATTATGACATCTGCAGCTTGTATAAACAAAATCACTCTCATTCATTGCCCTGACAACATCACACAGGATCGTATTGGCTGCGGAATGACCGTATACTTCGTTTATGATCCGGAATTCCTTTATATCAAAATGAACAAAAGCGTAATCGGTTATACCATACTCGTTCGGAGCCTCCAGGAAAGGACCTAAATGATTCCAGTTGTAATGGCCTGTGATGGGCTCCCTGAATGCAAGGCGATAAAGATAGTCTTTTTCAAACTTCTCTACATTGTCATTCATGACATCCTTGCACTCAATACTGTCAAGGTTTATTTCATACAGTATCCTGATCTTTTTATCATCGGCAAATATACCGATAAAATCGGAATGATCTTTAAAGGAGAAATCGGTATACAGCCTATGAGCATCATTATCAAGCGCCATTTTGTCAAAAATACTTTTGACAGACTCAGGACTCATCTCGATCTCGTTATCCATTTCAACCGCATAAAAGAAATGAGCATCAACATCAATATACTCAAGATCTTTTGGATAATCTATCCTCGGATCATCCGGGCGATACTCTATACCGAGAACCGGCAGTTCAAACGGCGGGCACATAAATACACCGGGATAATCATATGTCCCGAAGGCATTTGTATACTTTGCTACTCTCTCCGGAAATCTTCCGGCATTGGCTTCCCTGAGTTCTTCTATCGTAGTCTCGGAATAGTAAAGTCGCCGTTTAGGTTTATACAGCTGATTCATTTTATTTATAAACATGCAGACTCTCTCCTGTCAGTAAATCCCTCTTATTATACCTATTATATTTTACCATATTTATCACCTTTTTAAGGATAATATATAAAATAAGCACCGATTAAATCATCGACTTAACCGGTGCTGTTAAATGCACTGAAATCTAGAATACGACTTTGTTACGTCCGGTTTCTTTTGCTGTATAGAGATGCTCGTCAGCCTTGCTCACGTTGTCCTCGATTGAGAGCTCTTTGTCAAACTGATGACATCCGAAACTCATTGTCAGATTGAGGATATTGCCCTGGGCATTGCAGGGTGTATCCTGAAGCTTTGCCCTGACTTTTTCAGCCATCTCGGCAGCGCCCTTAAGGTCTGTATCGGGCATGAGCATGATAAATTCCTCGCCGCCCCATCTGTAGACTCCGCCGTTTTCCGGAGCAAAGCTCTCGATAAGGGATGCCGTAAATGCAAGCACATCATCACCTGCATTATGGCCATATGTATCGTTGACTCTCTTAAACTTGTCTATATCCGAGATAAACATGCTTAACGGTCTGTCTTCCTCAAGACACGCATTGAATTTCTTTGAGAAATCATGATAAAATCCCATACGGTTTTTGAGCTTGGTCAGTCTGTCGTGATGAGACTCCTCGAGGAATGACTCGGATTCAAGGGCCAGTCCACATATAAGGGCTGCCATGGAGAGGCGTCTTGCGTCCTCTTTCTCATCAAATCCCTTGTCACCGTTTTTATTGATGATCTGGAATGCTCCTATATACTGACCGTTTACGTCGCATACAGGCAGTACGAGGATTGACTTGGTCACATATCCGGTCTGCTTGTCCACCTCTGCATTAAAGTCAGGATTGTTGTACGGATCGTTTGTGACGATGACTCTGCCCTCGTGGAGAGCCTTGCCCACCAGTCCCGTATCATCGGGGATGATGATCTTGTCAACGCCTGTAGCTGAGGTTGTCCATATCTGCTTTTTCCTCTTCTCCCATTTCCAGAATGAAGCTCTGTCCGCATCAGTCATGATACGTCCCATCTCTGTCAGATATTTAAATACCTCTGCGTGATTGTTCTCCTTATGGAGACACATATTGCCGTAGAGCTTGTCGCTTACGTCAAATAAATCATCTAACATCTTCTTTTCGTCTGTCATAAAACCTCCGAGTGCTTTCGTTATATCCCTGTCCCTCCAAAGAAGCGCCAGCTTGAATCCTGCCGGTTCGGCCGCCTCTCTAATGGCTTCCTCATTGTCTAAATGCATGAGATAAACCCTTATATTATTATCCTTGAAAAATGCCTTATATTCAAGCAATTTCTTAATGTTTATATGCACACCGGATTCCAAATACGAGCACTCACAGTAAAACTCTGTACCGTCCTCAAGAAAGGGCAGGAAATCCGCAATATTATTGGAATCTCCGGTATATACGATCACTTTATCGTCTACAAAAAGCCTGTATCCAAAGCATCTGCCGTCAAGCTGTGGCGTATGCGATGTTTTTATCACATCAAGGAGCCATAAACTGTCGTAGGTATCACTCTGCCTGTACTCATCTGCCGTGATCAGTGTGTACTCCTCCTCGTCACATCCATCGAGCCTGTCAAAGTAATATTTAAGGTCTGCCTTTACCTCCTCTGACGGAGCTATAATAGTCACTCCGATATGCTTTACATAATAGCAGTAATGGAGCAGCATCGTTATACCCGATATGTGATCGCTGTGGGTGTGGGTCACCAGTATGGTTACGTCAAAAACGTTTTTGCCCATTGCCACTTTCTCAAAGCCCAGATTTTTTAGGCGTATGAATGACGTCAGCGAACAGTCGATCATTATGATATTGTTGCCTCTGACGAAAAATGCAGAGGTGTTGTAATCGGAAAATCCCGAACCGCGTCCTAAAAATTTAAGCATTTACCGAAAGTACCTCATATACTACTACGCCGTTGCTCTTACCCTTGAGGGGTATCTGTCCTATCTCGTTTACATTTATCCTGCCCTTTAATCTCTCATAGAGGGCGTCACTTATGAGTACCTGACCCGCCTTGGCATTAGCCTCGAGTCTGGCCGCTGTATTAACTGTATCTCCTATAGCCGTAAAATCCATACGGAAATCGCATCCGATATTGCCGACAACTGCCGGACCTACATTTACACCTACACCATATCCGATGGTACGGCCGTATTTCTCCATGAGTTTTTTGCGGAGTGCCTCGCCGCCGTTTACTATATCGAGAGCTGTCTGAACAGCCTTAAATTCATAATCGGGCAGATCAAAAGGTGAGTTAAACACAGCCATGGTACAGTCACCGACAAATTTATCAAGTGTACCATGATTTTTGAATATAGCCTCTGTGGTCAGTGTCAGATATTCATTCAGGATATCAACGACCTGCTCCGGTGTCAGGATCTCCGACATAGTCGTAAATCCCCTGATATCCACAAAGAGCGCTGCGATATCCCTGTTCTCTCCTCCGACCTTGATATTAAACTCCCCTGACTTGGAGAGCTCCTCCACAATCTCCGGAGCCACATATTTCTGAAAAGCCTTGAGCACTTTCTTTTTCTTGGCTCTCTCGAGTATATATCCTATACCGATGCAGTAAATGTATGAGAGCACCAGTACCAGCGGAAAATAAATGATGCTGTATGAATATCCGCTGTTGTTTATCTTTATCAGGGCAAATACTTCCGCCACAATCGATACGATGAGTACCGGGAAGGAATACCTGATCTTTAATTTCCTGAATAAAACATGGAGCACACAGGCGATAAGTCCCGTTATCAGTCCGAATATAACGGAATTACCGTTTATAGCAAATCTGCCCTGGATGTATGCCTGGAGGATATTGGCATGGACCTCCACTCCGTACATCTGCTGGCTGCCGCCACCGGGTACACTGAAATTATCCTGCATGCCGGGAGCATACGCGCCGACGAGGATAATGCTGTCGATGAATGCTCTGGAATCAATGTTGCCATTTAAGACATCCGCCATAGATACATATTCGTAATCTCCTGGGCGTCCCGAGTAGTTAATGATGGTCCTGCCAAATCTGTCCACCGGTACTTCGTTTGGTGTAATGCCGTTTAATCTGCAGTATTCATTATATATAACCTCAGAAAACATATGGAGATGTTCGCCGTTAAATACCTCAAAAGGGATGATACGTCTCACAGTACCGTCACTGTCAAGTGAGACATTACTGTATCCCATGACGGCTGATTTTGAAAACATATCCAAGGGCTGCTCGATATCCACAACAGGATATGAATAAACACCATTTATGAGTTCAAGCTTTTTACCGTAGAGGAGATGGTTAACAAGGACTACATTGCCGTACTCTGCGATTTTGTCAGAAAATATTTTGTCACCATCATCGATTTCTCCGGTAAACTGAATATCGAATGCGACTATCTGGGGGCCGCCGATATCATTTTCATTTAATTTATCGAGGAGGTCTGCATAGATGCTCCTTGACCATGTCTGGACAGCACCATACTCGGCCATGGTCTTTTCATCTATACCTATTATCTTGATTTTGCTGTCTATACCCCTGGGTATCTGATAGAGGCTGTCCTTTGCTATATAATCAAGGGTTCCGAGCAGATTAAATGCTGTGAGGAAAAACACAAGGAAACCTGCAACAAATGCCTCTAAAAATGGAAAAATCTTCTTTTTCATTAATTTACCTTGATAAGTGTGAGCTCCGTTTCCTCAGAAACGTATACTTCCATGCCTCCGTTATATACAGTAGTATCGTCACTGTCCTCGATGATAAACTCGCCGGGTTCAAGAGCGACGCCCTCTCCGGGCACAAGACTGATGAGTGTACCTACAGGTACTATACCGCTCTGGAGCCATGTTGCCTTCATCTCTACTCTGAATGAGTACTCATTACCCGCTTCATCCACTGCGACGATGTTGTAATACTTATGACCATTGCAGACGAGACTGATCGTCACCTTGCCGTCAGTAAATGATACTTCCTGACCGTTTATGGTAACCTTTGAAAGGTGCTCATCTGATATGGTAAATGTCACCTTATCGGCATAGATCAACTTTGACAAGTCTACTACATTACCGGCCTGGTTCTTGGCTGCTGTCGATATGGCAGGAGCAGTCTTATCGACCTTTAAAGTCTCATTAAATGCTACTGGTCCTGTCAGAGCTCCTGTTGATGTCTGCTTTAAATAGATATCTTTAATCGCAGCCGAATACGTAAGGGTCTTTGTATAAGTGCCCGTAAGTGTAGCGCATATCGTATATCCCGCAGGGGGTGTAATCAATACATCTGTTTTGTAATAACCATTTTCGCCCATATCACCGTCAAGAGTGTACGGGTTCTCCGGTGTCGGCAGATATGCTATCGAAAACTCTGCATAAGCCGTTGCTGACAGATATTTATTTGTCTCAGGTATCACTGCCTTTACCACATACTTACCCGGCATGGTAGGCACGGTCTCCGAAAACTCATTGGCCGATACTGATGCCTTTATATTTTCTGCGTAATAATATTTAACATCCTTTGCTCCGTCAGATACTGTGGTAATTGCAGGTGTATATGCTACGCCTGCAAACTGATCTGCCAGTTTTACCTCTAAGCCGGGAACAAGCTTGGGTCCCTTTAATGTAAAAATATATTCGGTTGCTCTGCCTGATAAATCATATGCAGTAAACTTTATTTCTTTTGTTTCGCCGGGCAAAACAGTAAATACCAGATTTGCTCTGTAATCTGTCCCAACCTGCTTTACACCGTTTTTTCTGTCAATGGTTTCTTTTCCGATGATTACCTTTTCAAGATATTCATCAGATACTGTCAATGATACTTCATACGCGTCAATAGTACATCCTGACTTAAAGGACACGCCTTTACCATCAGCTAAAACCATTCCGTATATCACAGGGTCTTTATCATCAAAAATCACATCATCAAGCTGACCTGCTACCTTGTCCCATGCCACAGGTTTTGAAACTGCTCCATCACTTTTTCTCTTAAACGTAAATGTCAGCCCGCTCTTAAATTTTCCGTTACCATCATAAAGATCGCTCTTTTTGAAATCTATCGATGATGCATACTTATTTCCCGAACCGATATTTGATATTATTTCATACCCTTCGGGAGCACTTACTGTCACGGTATCTTTTACGTATTTTTCATTGGTAATTCCTGAAAGTGTGAGTTTAAGTCCATCAGTAGACAAAAAACTTACCAGCGTAAACGAAACAGTTGTCTCGTTTCCGGCATAATCGTAAGCTTTAAATGAACAGGTTTTTGTTGCTCCGTCTGCTGCATTATAAGATACGGAACAAACTTTGAAATCACCTTCTTCTACGGGTAATAAGACGTCTTCTGTTGAGAGAAGGACTCTTTCAAGATATAAATCTTGTACTTTTACAGTTACTGAATCGGCTGCAATTGACATTCCGTTTGTAAAGGTGATGTCATTACCGTCTGCAGTAACCTGTATAACATCAGGAGCAGCCGAATCAAATATTAGATTCTGAAGGCTTGATAAGGAAATTGTTTCAGTTATTGCACCGGCATTTTCTCCTGATGTTTTGACAAATCTGCAAAATGCATCCCTGAAACCATAATTATCTTCCCAATAACTTTCACCGACAACATAGTAGCCGGAAAATGAAGAACGGCTTGTGTAGTCTGTTGTACCCAAAGGTGAAATAAATATATCCCATCCGTCAGGGGGACTTATCGTAAGATCTCCTTTAACGTAGTATGTGTTGTTAATTCCCGTATAAGTAGGTGCGAGTGAAGTAACAGGATAGTAAGTGATGCTGAAACTTTTCCAATCAGAATAGATAGTATTGTTAATATATGCCTGAACCTTATATCCTCCGAGTGTAGAAGGCTGTTCGCTTAATGCTGTGCCATCGCTTGTAGCATATCTGAAAAGAATATCGTCAGCAGTATAGTAATCTCCACTAAAGTATGCATAATTGCTCATATCGTAGGTTGTTCCAACATAAAATGGAGTATAATCGAGTTCGTTCATATATACATAACCGTTGAATGCTTTTGCCGGAACTTCTGTAACAGGACCTGTTACAGTGACAGGCGATGTACCGCTACCGATATATATATTTGCGGAAGCCCCGGATGCAACTGTAATGGTAGTATCGTTACCAACTTCAATTCGTCCCCAGCCGGTTCCGTTTGATACGGTTAGTGTATTAGATAATTGCCATATTGCACCCGATCCGGCAGTTATATTTGAAGTATCAAGAGTAATTCCCTGACCTATAAAAGTTCCATTATTCGTTAAGCTCGAAAATGGATTATACGAACCGGATGATTCAAATGTACCATTGTTTATAATAGACTGTGATTGAAATAATCCCTGAGTCCAAAATTTACTGCCATATTCAATATTGACGGTTTTTGCTTTCATATACGAGCTTTGTTTAACGACAGCACCGCCGGATGCAGTAATAACAAGGTTATCATCATAACTACGCCAATCGACAGCCACCGATCCAACATCTTCAATATAAACGCCACTGGCATTCAGATATGCGGTTACTGAACCGGAAATAGTAACGTACAATATTCCATCTGTGACTTGCGTGGTTACAAAATCAGAAGCAGTTGCAGCTTTCACCTCAACCCCAAACGAAGGCATCATGCTTATTATCAGCACAGCTACAAGGATTTTCGCTATGAATTTTTTGGCATCTTTTGTTATTCTCATAGTTTTTTCCTCCTTAATGATTAATTCCACTTAATCTCGGTGTCTTTTTCGATACGTGTATCGAAATCAAATGCCCAGTTGCCTGTAGGTGCAGGCTGAAGTGTAGGGACTACGGCGTAATCGCCTCTCTTGATGGTCTGTGTACCAAATACATTGCCGTTGTATGTAAATGTAACTGTATATTCCTTATTAAGTATCTCCTCGATGAGTTCCCTTGATGCATCGATATCCTTGCCTTCGTCGATGAGTTCAAGGAGTGTCTCCAGTACATCTGTCGGGAGGCCTTCATAATCAATATCTGTAGGCTCTGCCACATAATCAACTGTAGTATCATCCTCAAAGATGATTACCTCTTTACCTTTTTCTACTCTGACCTCATGGCCTATACCGGAAGAGTCTTTAAAAATAAGGGCTGTATCTACACCTCCGTCAAATACACATACCTTTGTATACTTGATACCGTTTTCTTCATATACACATACACGGAAGATAGTACCTCTGACGGACATGGTTGAGTTTGGTGTATTTACTTCATATGAAGAATCTGATGATAATTTATTCTGGATTTCGTTTGTGATAGCACCGTCGATGAGCTGGATGGTTGTCTTGGAATTCTCCGCATCACCTGATGCGTTCAGATAGAGTGTGGTGCCGTCCTCAAGATAAATATACTTATCCTCGTCGGCCCTGATTGTAAATTTACCTGATACGAGAGATATCTGATCTCCTGATTCAAGTACCATATTTTCATAGGGCTCGATATCTCCTATCGCGCCTCTCATAACATTTCCTTCGCCCTCAAATTCAAATACCTTAAGAAGTCTGTATGCGTCATCTTTCGATACCACCTTAAAGACCACTATGGCAATGATAGCGAGTGCTGCTACGATAACCGATGCAATGATTGCAACTTTCTTTTTCATAAAACCTACCCCTGATATTTATTTAATATCGTTTAATCCCGTTTCGGTTACCCTGTATGCATCACTCTTTTTTTGAGTAACCTTGTAATCATATCCCGGTGACCACTTTACGTCAACACAATATGAACAATTTGATTTTTACTGATT
>DFKO01000108.1 GCA_002373855.1 Lachnospiraceae bacterium UBA3643 | reverse complement strand
TTTGTGATGATTGACTGCTGGTTCTCTATCTCAAAATAAGGGAATACATCAGCCGCCATATCCTTGGGAAGTATTCGGAATATCTTGAAAAACTGCTCCTCCTCAAGAGTCTCCAGAAAGCCTGCGATGTCGGCATCATTCATCTCCGACAGTTCCTGTCTGAGACTCGTATACTGCTTTGTATCAACGAGTGACAAAAGGCTGCTGTTTACTTCTTCTTCAGTCATCGTCAGCTCTCCTTTCCCTAAATATTCATCTCGATGTCTGTCTCGCCAAGGTCATCTACTATAGCCCTTCCACTCGTGGCATCGACAAAATCTTTTATGACACTGTCCCGCTCATCATTTTTCAGGATGACGGTCAGTTTTATGCTGTCTGCATATTCGCTGCCAGCGACGATAATATTATGAGTCGCAATATAAGTATTTAACTTGTTGTAATCATTGTACGAAACGGTTATGAGATATTTATATCCCCTGGTTTTCACCTTGCATTCACATGAATCGAGTCCCGCCTTGACAGCCCCCTGATATGCTCTGACCAGACCTCCTGTACCAAGGAGCACTCCTCCGAAATATCTCGTAACCACTACAGCCACATTGTGATATCCCTCATTTATGAGGACCTCCAGCATGGGCCTGCCCGCCGTACCTGACGGTTCACCGTCATCCGAGCATCTGGCAAATTCATTATTGTCACCAATAACTGCTGCCGTACAGTTGTGCTTTGCATCCCAGTACTTTTTCTTAATCTCCGCAAAGAAATCACGGACCTCGGATTCCTCCTTAACGGGACGTACAGTGCAGATAAATCGTGACTTTTTCTCGACTATCTCACCACTCCCACCCTTTGTGATTATCTTTATCTCCTGATTTTTGCACATACATTGTTATTCTACCATTTATGCCCGTTTTAGGCAAAGAAAAAAGCGATACGATTTATTATCGCATCGCCCCTTTCGGAGAAAACTTATATATTAACTTATCACTTTATTCTGCTACATTAACCTTTGTGCATACATACTGTACGCCGTTCTCATCAAAGAACATTCCGTCAGCGCCACACTTGAATCTCTTTGAATCCCTATTGTAGTAATCACCGTCTGTTCTGAGTGAGCACCATGTATCAACTGTTCCGTCTGCGCTTACAAGATGTACATCTGTCTTGGGGCTTACGAGCTCTGTGGGTCCCTCGTATGTAAATACTGTTGATGTAGATACGGGAGCGCCTGATACTGAAACCTCGGCAGGTGCAGCAGGTGTAACTGCGGCAGGTGTAACTGCGGCAGGTGTAACTGCGGGAGTTGTTGCAGGTGCGGGAGTCACCTGAGTCTCTGTCTTGGCGGGTGCTGCGGGAACCTCTGCTCCGGCTCCTGCCTTTACCTCAGCCTTGGCTGTTGCAACTTCTGCCTTTGTCTCTGTATTAAGTGTGAGCTCAATTACCTCTTTTGTATTTTCTGAAGACTGTGCTGTATATTCCTGAACCTCTACTGTCTCGGCTGACTTATCAACCTTGAGTGTGCTATATATGATTGCTCCTCCGAGGATAACTGCAAGTGCGGTAGCCATGATTGACATTCCGTTGAAGATTCCGTCCTCGTAGTTCTTCTTTCCATTCTTTCTTGTGATCTTTCCTGATGTGCTGTACTTTTTCATTTTTTCTTCCTCCTGAGAAGTTTTCGTTTTTTTCTTTGTTTTTCTTTGATGAGGTAAATATACACCACACAGTGTTGCAGAAGTGTTGCACTTTTTATAAAAAACAAAAATTTTTTTATAAAATTTATTATATATCATTTCATATATATCTGAACACATTAAAAAAGCGATGCATCAGCACCGCCTTTTTATAATCTCTGTTTATAATCAATATCCCTCAAGTGAGAAGTTGAATCCCATGGATGTCAGGACGGCATTCTCCGCCTCAAGTACTGAACGGTATCCGGGATCTGTATAGAACAGGGCATCGTGTTCACAATAGTTTGTCGTATTGGCATTGGGTGAGCCCTTCTGGACAGCAGGATCCTCGACGAGAGGCAGCTCTACCACGCCCTGTACCTTAAACGGACAGTTTTCGCATGCCACCTTGCCGGAGTATGCACATACTTCACCGACGTAATGTACATCACAGTATGTGGTCGGCACTGTGCCTTCCGCAAAGTACTCGGTCTTCAGACAATCATCACACAGTCCCTCAACAGGGAGCTTGCCCGACTGGGAACATACAGTAGCCGTCACTATATTGCCCGGCATATTGAAATCCCTGTATTCAAGACCGTCATGGATCTGGGACATCACATTACGCCATATGGTCTTTACTATGGCCTTCTCAGCTGTATTCATGGTTACGTTGTTGTCATATCCAGTCCATGTCGTACATGTATAATATGGTGTATATCCTGCAAACCATACATCATAATTATCCGATGTGGTACCGGTCTTACCGGCTATACGCTGGGTTCCGAAATTAACTGCAGTACCTGTACCCTTTGTGACACAATCGATCATGGCACTTGTCATAAGGAATGCCGTGGTATCCTGTACTACTCTCCTCGTAGTCTGATCGGAAACCTTATCTATCAGTGTATTGCCGTCGTGGTCAACGATCTTTGTATAAAGAATGGGCTCATTGTATATACCACCGTTGGCAAGACATGCATAGGCTGCTGTCAGGTCCATATTTGTGACACCGTCCGTCAGACCTCCAAGGGCCAGTGACTGGGTGATGTCGGTGGTAACCATACCGTTAGACTCCACTCGCCTGTCCACGACAGTTGAGAAGCCAAAGTTCTTTATATAATTAAATCCGACCTGAGGTGTTATCTGGGTTATCGTCTTAACGGCGATGATGTTGAGGGACTGCTCCACTCCACGCCTGATCGACTGGATACCCCAGTATGTATTAGCCCCGTACCAGTTTTTGATCGGTCGACCGTTTGAATAGTTGTACGGCGCATCCTCATATACAGACGCCAGTGTCAGGGTACCTGTATCGATAGCCGGTGCAAATGCAGCCAGTACCTTAAAGCATGATCCCGGCTGACGCGTCGTATTGGTAGCTCTGTTAAGGGAACGGCTGGTCAGCTTCTGACCACGGCCTCCAACAAGTGCCAGCACATATCCTGTGGACTGGTCCATGATACAGAGTGATATCTGGGGCTGGGGAGTCAGGGTAATATTTTCCGCATATACCTCGTCGCCCTCCTCAAATGTAGCCGCCTGATAATCTGCTATGGCCGCATATGCATCCTCTTCCGTATTGTAGAGCATATTAAATTCGGGATATATTTCCTTATAATATGACTTATAATTCTCCGAAGATATATTCTGAAGGCTTCCGTCCGCTTTCTGGATGGTCAGCTGATAAGACAACAGCCACTTCACATCCTCGGGATATGTCTCGGGATCCGAGCATACCTCATCGGCAATTGACTGGATCTGGGGCTCCTGGGTCGTGTATATACTGAGTCCTCCCGAGTAGATCATGTTTGCAGCCTTGGCTGACGCCTGGGTCTCTGTATATCCCTCAAGTACATAATATTCAGTAAGATCCGCCATCGCCTGCTCAATTACTTCATCAACAAAATATGAATATACAGAGGATTCGGTATTATTCTCATTATAATTCTTGATCCTTGAATATACATCATCGGCCATTGCTTCATCATGCTCTGCCTGAGTGATAAAGCCGTACTCGAGCATGTCATCAAGAACCTTCTTGCGTCTCTTGGCATTCCAGTCAGGATGGGATATGGGATTCCATTTTGACGGATTCTGCGTGATGGCTGCTATGACAGCGCACTCTGAGAGGTTCAGGTCATACACGGATTTACCAAAGTATCTCATTGATGCGGCCTGGACACCGAGGGTATTCTGACCGAGGTTGATTGTATTTAAGTAAAGTTCCAGTATCTCTGTTTTTGAGAGGGTCTTTTCAAGCTCAATAGCCAGATACTGCTCCTGTATCTTACGCTTTACCTTGCCGAACATTGTCTCACCCTCTGCAGTCGCCCACTGGGTAAACATTGTATTTTTGATGAGCTGTTGGGTGATCGTAGACGCACCCTGGGACATATCACCTGTCGTCAGCGTGACCTTGCCGGCTCTGATGATACCTATGATATCTATACCGTTGTGCTGATAGAAACGGTTGTCCTCTATGGCGACGAATGCATCACACAGATTCTGCGGTATCTTGTCCATGGATACATATGTACGGTTTGAATTGGCTCCGACGAGTCTCGCCATGGCATGGCCTTCCGAGTCGTATACGGTGGTGGCATATCCCGACGGTGTTACATCGATGGCCGAGATATTGGGTGCTGAGGCAATGATACCGTTAAACACACCGATACCCAGGCATATTCCGAGGACTCCTCCGGAGAGTATGCATATGATGATGGCATCGACCAGCAGGAGGCCAATGCTCTTCTTTAGCTTTACGCCCTTCTGATTCAGAGCCCTCTGCTTTTCCTTTATTCCTTTTCTGCCGAAATTGTTATTATAATTCATTTTCTGCCTTCTTATGCTTAAACCAAAATCCTATCTATTATATCATAATTTCTCGGCGTTCGTCATCCATGACTCACTATTCCCTCGAAATTACGACATAACATCCATGTTATATCATAATTTCCCTTAGAAAAAGAATAAAAACATCAAAAAATGGGTTTCCATGTATAATGTGACATTTATACATAAAAACCCATAATTTTACTCTTCTGTAGCGGCATCATCCGTAC
>DFKO01000005.1 GCA_002373855.1 Lachnospiraceae bacterium UBA3643 | reverse complement strand
CTGATTACGAGCAGACATGCAAGAATATTTACAGATATGAGGATCTCCTGGACAGCCGTACTTCAATGGCCCAGCTCCTTATTAATGAACTTGATTCATTCAAGAAAGAATTTGGCAGGGAACGCCGTACAGTTATCGAAAACGGTGAGGAAGCTGTATTTGAGGCAAACAAGATAGTTGAGCAGGATGTATATTTCCTCATGGACAGATTCGGATACTGCAAAACTGTGGACGAAGCTACATTTGAGCGTAATAAAGAGGCTGCTGTAGAAGAGAGTAAATTTATTGTTAAGTGCAAGAATACAGGTAAGGTATGCCTGTTTACTGATATAGGAAATCTGCATACAATAAAAGCACTTGATATACCTTTTGGAAAATTCCGTGATAAGGGAGTGCCTGTTGACAATATTTCTAATTATGACTGTAAGGTTGAGGATGCAATATATGCAGCCAGCCAGTCTGAGCTTAACCTGTACAGGATTGTATTTATAACAGCCCAGGCCAATATGAAGATAGTATCCGGCGGTGAGTTTGATGTAACCAGAAGGACTGTTGCCGCAACAAAGCTTGCCGATAATGATAAGGTTGTCAGCGTCCAGGTATTTACAGACCTTCAGAGTGTTGTACTTAAATCAAAAGAAGGATTTTATTTAAGATTTGATATTAATGAAATCCCTGACAAGGGTAAGACTGCGATCGGTGTCAGGGGTATGAAGCTTGGTACAAACGATCTGATAGAAAGTGTATATTATCTGAACGGATATGAAGATCAGATAATTAAAGATGATGATAAGGAAATCAGTTTATCATCAATTAAGATCACAAAACGAGACAGTAAAGGTTCAAAGATCAGGAAATAGGTAATATTTATGAGAGTAATTGCAGGAACAGCCAGAAGTTTACAGCTTGTGACTCCGACAGGCCTCGGCACCAGACCTACAACAGACAGGATCAGGGAGACCCTGTTTAATGTAATGCAGACAGATGTGCCGGGCAGTGTATTTGTGGATCTCTTTGCGGGAAGCGGCGCATGCGGCATTGAAGCCCTCAGCAGAGGAGCAAAAAAAGCATATTTTATTGAAAATGCAAAGGATGCCCTCGCCTGTATCGAACAGAATGTAAAGCACTGTAAATTTGAAGCCGAGAGCATGATACTAAAGCAGGATGCCATAGAGGCTCTTAAGTATACTATAAGAGAGACGGCAGATATCATTTTTGCCGATCCTCCTTATAAGAAGGGCTATGACAGACTGATCCTTGAGGCAGGTGTGACCGCAAAATGTATAGGTGAGGATACTCTGATAGTCATTGAAGAAGCAAAAGATACAGATTTTTCGTATGCTGATTCTCTTGGATATGATATTATCAAGGAGAAGATTTATAAAACAAACAAGCATGTATTTTTGAGGAGAAAGTAGAAGTGATAAAAGCTGTTTACCCCGGGTCTTTTGACCCGATGACCCTCGGGCATCTGGATATAATTAAAAGAGCATCAAAAATGTTTGAGCAGGTAGTAGTCTGCGTGCTGAACAATAAGGCTAAAAGCCCGTTGTTTTCTGTGGAAGACCGTGTTAAAATATTAAACGAGGCTGTAAAAGACCTGCCTAATGTTTCTGTTGATACATTTGAAGGTCTTCTCATTGATTACGCAAAGGAAAATAACGTTCATGTGGCCATAAGAGGACTCAGAGCCGTGACTGATTTTGAGTACGAGCTTCAGATAGCCCAGACCAACAGAAAGTTTTCCGATGACGGTCTCGATACTGTATTTCTCACAACGAGTCTTGAGTATGCATATCTCAGCTCATCCGTAGTTAAAGAGATTGCAAGCTTTGGCGGAGATGTATCAAGATGTGTGCCACCTTATGTGGATGAAATGATACGCGAGAAAATAGGCAGAGTATAAAGGGTTATATGTAAGGGGTTAAATAAGTAATTCGGGAGATGCATTATGAAACAGAATCGTATTGAAGATGATATTAATGAACTTTATGATTATATAGATAACTGTAAGACAACTCTTTTGTCTCAGGGCAAGATCATATGTGACAAGGAGGAACTCGAGGAGATAATTGATAAGCTCCGCAGGGATATCCCCAAGGAAATCGAGTATGCCAGAGATGTAATGGCCAGAAGTGAGGCTATCGAGACAGAGGCTAAGGAGAGAGCATCAAAGATAGTAAATGATGCTACCGAAAAGACAAATGAGCTGCTCTCAGAAAATGAGATCAATCAGCAGGCTATCCGCAGAGCTGACAGCATTGTACAGGCTGCAGCAGAGCAGGGCCAGGAGATATATGATAATTACGTGAGAGAGGGTAATGAATACAGGGATTCCGCTCAGCGTTATCTTAATGATATGCTGGTAAATCTCTCGGAGATCATTAATAACTGCGTCGATGTGACTACAAGGAATACAAATAAACTCCTCGATTCACTCAATAAAGTCGGGCAGACCGTTAATGACAACCTGAATGAGCTTAACGGTGCTAACGAACCGGCTCCTGTTAATAACAATCGTCCCATTAACGGTGTTGGCGGACTTAGTGAGATATCAAACGATTAATATTTTCAGATAAATAATTCATAAAGCACTGCATTGCAGTGCTTTATTACATTAAGAACAAATGAGACTGGATAAATACCTGGCTGATTCCTCAGAATGCACCAGATCTGAAGTAAAAAATCTCATAAAGAAAGGTCAGGTTACGGTTAATCGTAATATCATAAAAGATCCGGGATATATCGTAGATGAAGAAAATGATATATGTACACTTGGCGGAAATGTGATTGAGTATCATAAATATCACTATATCATGCTCAATAAACCGGACGGATATGTCTGCTCATCAGATGAAAAAGGACAGCACAGTATACTGGAGCTCATCGATGAACCATACAGAGATCGTCTTTTCCCAATAGGCAGACTGGATAAGGATACGACGGGGCTGGTGGTATTAACTGATGACGGGCCTTTATGCCATAAGCTGCTGGCACCAAAAAAACATGTGGATAAAGAATATGAGATAATATCAAAAGAACCGGTCACTGATGAAATGATAGAAAAGTTTTCTGAAGGTGTTGATATCGGGGATGAAAAGAAGACAATGCCGTCATTACTTAAGATTACTGCTGATGAGTATCACAGTAATATAATCCTCCATGAAGGGAGATATCATCAGATAAAACGAATGTTTGAAGCGTGCGGCAATCTGGTCCTTAAGCTGAACAGGATCAGGATGAAAAATCTGCTGCTTGATCCCAAATTAAAACAGGGAGAGTACAGAGCGCTGACACAATATGAAACAGAGGGGTTAAAAAATGACTGAGAAAACCAATAAGAAATCAAATGAAAGATTAAAGATAGCCATTGTGACAGGGGCTTCTTCCGGACTGGGAAAGAGATTTGCTTTATATTCTCATATGTTTTTTCCTGATATCGACGAGGTATGGCTTGTCGGCAGAAATGAGCAGAGGCTTCTTCATACATCTAAATTTGTCAGATCAAATACCAGAATATTTGCTTTGGACCTTACGGATGAGGACGAACTTAAAGGACTGACCGATTCATTAAAAGATGTTGATCCCGATATAAGGCTCCTCATAAACAGTGCAGGATGCGGATATATGGGTCGATTTGATGTGATTTCCACTGAGGATAATATCCGGATGGTTGATATCAACTGCAGGGCCCTGACCATGCTGACCAGCATATGCATTAATTATATGCATAAGGATTCAAGGATTATAAATCTTGCTTCCGCGGCTGCATTTATATGTCAGAGCAATTTTGCGGTATATGCAGCTACAAAGAGTTATGTACTATCCTTATCGGATGCCCTTTCAAAAGAACTGCGCCACAAAAAAATATATGTGACTGCGGTATGCCCCGGTGCGGTCAACACGCCTTTCTTTGATACGGCTGATAAATATGAAAAGATAAAAAAGTTCAAAAAGTTATTCATGTCGAAAGAAAAATATGTTGTGATCAAAGCACTATGGGATTCAAAGAAAAAGAAAAACAGATCGGTTTACGGCCTTCATATGAAAATGTTTTATCTGGCATGTAAACTGCTGCCCCGTAAACTAATGATGATGTTTGTGTAGGAAATAAATGTGAAGAAAAGATATTTTAAATGTGATTTCGGATATCTTGTCAGGCAGACAAAGAAAGAAATCATAAAGACAATTATTTATTTTGCAATACCTGTTGCCATATTTATATTTGGCATAATAACAACAATGATGCGTACACCGGATGATATATCCTGGCTGACAGCGAGATATAATATACTGACACTGGCGGCTGTGCTCGGATTACTCCCTGCATCCAGACAGTTAATATCAATGCTGATGTTTATTAAAAACAAAAAACATCACTTAGATGATGATAAATACGGCAGAATATGCGAAGTAAACGTAAATGATCTTCGTATCAGATATGATCTCTTTATGACATCATATGATAAGACTTATCCGGTATTGTCCATGATCATGGCTGATGATGTCCTCCTTGGTTATACAGAAAAAAAAGATTTTGCATATGAGGATTTCTATAAGCATATTAAGAGCATGTTGGCGAAAAACGGATTAAAAGCAGGATCTGTTAAAGTTTTTGATGATTTTGAAAAATATCTTGGCAGGATCAGGGTTTATAACGAAAATAAAACAGTTCAGACAGATAAAGACAGGGAAGTCATGAGGCTGATGGAAAATCTGTCATTATGATATTAAATAAAAAATGAAAATAATTACAGTAAAATCTTCCGACGCAGGACAGCGTCTCGATAAATTTTTAAAAAAATCTTTCCCGGCAGCCACTGCCGGATTTCTCTTTAAGATGCTCCGAAAAAAGAATATTGTTCTGAACGGCAAGAAATCTGATGGTTTTGACACCCTTAATCCCGGGGATGAAATAAAAGTATTCTTTTCTGATGAAACCTTTGAAAAACTTAAGGTCGGTAAACGCTCCGATAATAGCAAAGCGTCAGATAAAAAACACAATCCTGAGAGAAAACGAATAAAAATACCTGTTATATTTGAAAATGAAGACATAATATTTTTTAATAAACCTGCGGGAATCTTAAGCCAGAGTGATGATAGTAACGGATACTCCGTAAATGATTATCTGATCGATTATCTGACCGAAAAAGGATCCTATAATACCTCGGATAATTACAGACCTTCTGTATGCAATCGTCTTGACCGTAATACATCAGGACTCATTATGTGTGCCAAGACATACATAGGAGCGAGATTCCTCGATGAATGCATAAAAAATCATCTGATGAAAAAAGAATATATGGCTCTTTGTCATGGCAGACTTTCGGGAGAAGGAATCCTAAAGGGATTTTATTACAAAGATAAAGAGAAAAATAAAGCATCCGTATATGATATGGATAAAGTACCTGAAAGCATAAAGAGTGAAGTGTCTCCCGTGGAAACAAGATATAAAGCAATATCGGGTAATGATGAATATACTCTTGTCCTGGTAGAACTCATCACCGGCAAATCCCATCAGATAAGAGTCCATATGGCGGGAGCAGGTCATCCCCTGGCAGGCGATATCAAATACGGCGGTGAAAAATATAAAGATATTAATCACCAGCTCTTGCACTCATTCAGAGATACTTTTCCGGAGTCTGTACCTGATGAAAACGGTATATTTAAAGACAGATTTAAGGACATCCTCGGAAAAACCTTTGAAGCAAAGGCTCCGGCATACTTTAAGTTGACATAATCTGCTATTTTTCATAGAATTATAGGGATTATGGACTGATAAGTCCTGTATAATTATTACTTTTTAGAGGTTATTATGTTTAATAAAATGATTCATACGCCTGAAGGTGTAAGAGATATATACGGAAGAGAACTTGAGAGAAAGCTTATCATCAAGGAGAGACTCCGCAGAATCCATTATTCATACGGATACAACAACATTGAGACTCCTTCTTTTGAGTTTTCCGATATTTATTCAAATGAAGTAGGAACAACTCCCGAGAAAGAGATGTACCGTTTCTTTGATAAAGAGGGCAACATGCTTGTGCTTCGCCCTGACTTTACACCGTCTGTAGCAAGGTGCGCCGCAAAGTATTTTGTGGACGACTCAATGCCGATAAGACTCTGTTATGAAGGAAATGCATTTAACAATACATCGGAACTTCAAGGTAAATTAAAAGAATCAACACAGATGGGCGTTGAACTTATAGAGTCTTCGCTTAATCCCGATTCAGATGCAGAGGTTATCTGCCTTGTTGCAGAGTCGCTTCTTCATACAGGCCTTACTGATTTTCAGATATGTATCGGTAACAGCGGATATTTTAGAGGTATCTGTCTTGATGCAGGTATTTCCGCAGAAGATATGGGTGAGCTTCGGGAATATATGTCTGCAAAGAACTATTTCGGAGCAAGGGAATTTATGCTTTCACTTGGTATGAATGACGAACATATCAGTGCAATACTGGATGTCACAAAGATTGTTTCATTTGATGATATTTTAAAGGCAAAAGAGTATGTGCATAATGAGATGAGCATCGGTGCCATCGATTACCTCGTTAATGTATATAAATCAGTTAAACTAAGAGGATTTGAGCATTATGTTTCGGTAGATCTCGGACTTCTCAGTAAGTTTAATTACTATACAGGCACATTGTTTAAGGGATATACATACGGTACAGGTGATGCCATTGTTAAGGGCGGAAGATATGATGGACTACTCGGTAAGTTCGGTAAGCCCTCATATGCAGTTGGTGCTGTATTTCTTGTAGATGATATTATGACAGCGCTTTCATCACAGAACATTCTTCCGGAAGTTAAGCCTTCGGTTATCTGGGTTGTTTACGATGCTGATGACCTTTCAAAGAAAAAGGCTGCATTTAAACGTATCGATGACCTTCGGAAAGACGGAAGAAGCGCTGCTGCAATTGCATTTGACAAGACAAAAACAAAAGAAGATTATTCGCAGTACTGCGAAAAGCATGATATCGTAAATTCCGAATTCTTCATTTAAACCGGGAGACAGACTAATGGACGACAGATATTTAACATTTGCTCTTACAAAGGGAAGACTTGCAGACAAGACACTTGCTATGCTGGGTGAGCTTGGTATTTCCTGCGAAGAGATGCTTGATAAAAATACAAGAAAACTTATCTTCGTTAACGAAGACCTTAAACTTAAATTTTTCCTCTCAAAAGGACCGGACGTCCCCACATATGTTGAGTATGGCGTTGCCGATATCGGTGTTGTTGGCAAAGATACGATTATGGAAGAGGGAAGACGTGCTTATGAAGTTCTTGATCTCGGTTTTGGAAAATGCAGAATGTGTGTATGCGGTCCCGAGAGTGCAAGGGATAAACTTGAGCATCATGAGATGATCAAGGTAGCCAGCAAATATCCCAGGATTGCAAAAGATTATTTCAACAACAGAAAATTCCAGACAATAGATATCATTAAACTAAACGGTTCCGTAGAACTCGGACCTATTGTCGGTCTTTCGGACGTTATTGTTGATATTGTTGAGACGGGTTCAACCCTTAAAGAAAACGGTCTTACCGTTCTTGAGGAAATCTGTCCTCTATCTGCAAGGATGATAGTTAATCAGGTAAGCATGAAGATGCAGAATGAAAGAATACAGGAACTGATCGACAATCTTCGCAAGCTTACTGAAAAGAATGAATAATTTTGAGGAATAAAAAATGCGTATCATAAAATTAAATGAACAGTCAAAGAATGAACTTAAGAAAGTCCTTGCTTCAAGAAGTACAGGCAAGATGACAGACCTTGAAAAGACAGTTGATGACATTATCACAAATGTAAAAGAAAACGGGGATAAGGCACTTTTTGAGTATTCTGCAAAATTTGATAAATTTGACCTGACAAAAGATAATATCAGAGTAACTGATAAGGAGATGGAGGAAGCCCTTAATTCACTGCCGGCAGAATATGTTGAAGTACTTAAGAAATCGGCGCAGAACATTAAGGAGTTCCACGAAAAGCAGAAGAGAATCAGCTGGTTTGATACAGAGGATACCGGAATTTTCCTTGGTCAGAGGTTTACACCTATAGAAATATGCGGTGTTTACGTTCCCGGCGGAAAAGCTGCATATCCTTCTTCGGTTCTCATGAATATTGTGCCCGCAAAAGTTGCGGGAGTTCCCAGAATTGTAATGTGTACACCTCCCGGAAAAGACGGAAATGTTAATGCGGGAACACTTGCTGCCGCAAAGATTGCAGGCGTTGATGAAGTATACAGAGTCGGCGGAGCCCAGGCTATCGCAGCTCTTGCATACGGAACAGAATCCGTACCCAAGGCATATAAAATCTGCGGACCGGGAAATATTTTTGTCGCCCTTGCAAAGAAGGCCGTTTACGGAGAAGTAAGTATAGACAGTATCGCAGGTCCGAGTGAGATTCTTGTTCTCTCTGATGAGACTACAAATCCCAGATTTGCGGCTGCTGACCTCCTCTCACAGGCTGAGCACGATGAGATGGCAAGCGCCATTATGATTACAACATCAATGGAAGTTGCAGAGAAGACTTCCGCCCAGGTCGATGCATTTACCGCAAAGCTTGAGAGAAAAGAGATCATTCAGAAGTCTCTTGATAATTTCGGATATATATTTGTGACAGAAAATATTGAAGATCTTGTGAAAGCAGCAAATGAGATTGCTTCAGAGCATGTTGAGATCCTTACAAAGAATCCGTTTGAATTAATGACGAAAATTAAGAATGCAGGAGCCATATTCCTTGGCAACTACTCATCCGAGCCTCTCGGAGATTACTATGCGGGACCGGATCATATCCTTCCCACAAACGGAACGGCAAAATTTTTCTCGCCTGTTAACGTTGATGATTTCGTTAAAAAGACAAGTATTATCTCATACTCTTATGACGCACTTAAGTCTGCTCATAAGGACATTGAATATTTTGCTAAGCAGGAAGGGCTTACGGCTCACGCAAATTCAATCGCCGTAAGATTTGAAGACGAAAAATAAACAAGGGGTGTTTTATGAGAAACAGTGAAATTGTCAGAAAAACAAAAGAGACTGATATCAATGTAAAGCTTGAAATCGACGGTAGCGGAAAAAGCAGTATAAATACCGGAGTCGGTTTCTTTGATCATATGCTGACCGGCTTTTCAAAACATGGTTTCTTTGACCTTGACCTTACATGTAAGGGAGACCTTGAAGTAGACGGTCATCACACTGTGGAAGACTGCGGAATCGCCCTTGGGGAAGCTATCAAAAAAGCCCTTGCTACAAAAGAAGGGATCAGGAGATTCGGAGATATAATACTCCCTATGGATGATGCTCTTGTCCTTTGCGCAGTTGATATAAGTGGCAGACCTTATTTGAATTATGATGTAAAGGTTACCGAGGAAAAGTGCGGTGATTTTGACACATGTCTTGCCAGTGAGTTTTTCTATGCAGTCAGCTACAGCGCAGGCATGAATATCCACATTAAGCAGCTGGCCGGAATGAACGGACATCATATACTTGAAGCTGCTTTCAAGGCATTCGGAAAAGCCCTTGATATGGCTACCGGATATGATAACAGGATAGACGGTGTCCTTTCCACAAAAGGTTCTCTTTAATATTCGGATAAAAGGGGTTTTTATTAATCATGGAAGAGCTTAGTAAAGCATATAAAAAATTTGTTGCAACCATATATTTAAGCGGTAAATCTTGTGTCCGTTCCATAGCCAACAGAGAAGAAATCTCAAACGATCCCGTTAAGCTGGCAAAGTTTTATGAGGATAACGGAGCTGATGAGATACTTATTTTTGATTTATCGAGAGGTGAGGAAGAACACGAGTCTGCCCTTTCATATATCAGAAAGATTAATTCTGCATCTGCCATACCCGTATGTGCTGCCGGCAATATTAAATCATTTGAGGATGCTGTCAGACTCCTGTACGCCGGATGCTATCGCATTGTCCTTAATTTTGCAAAAGAAAATAATATTGAGATGGTAAAGATGCTCTCTGACAGATTTGGCCATGAAGTCCTCATGGCAGCCATCACAAGCACGGATGTGTTTACGGAGCACAAGGAATTGATCGAAAATAATATATCAGAGCTCCTTATCATGCATGAAGACTGTACCCTTAAGCTGTTAAAAAAGACGATTGTGCCCATGCTGGTACCCCTGGCTGATATACCTCTTGAGAGACTGATAGATTATCTTGATAAAGATGTGATATCGGGAGTACTCGGAACGGTTGTAAATGCCAATATTGAAGAGCTGTACGGTATTAAGGAACTCTGCTCTGACCGAGGTATCAGAACATACGGATTTAAGGCTTCTCTTAAGTGGGCTGATCTTAAAAAGGATGATAAAGGACTTGTTCCCTGTATCGTTCAGGATGTAACAAACAAAGATGTGCTCATGATGGCATATATGAATGAAGAGGCGTTTGATACTACTGTAAAAACAGGCCGAATGAATTATTACAGCAGGAGCAGAAAGAGCCAGTGGCTCAAGGGAGAGACCAGCGGTCACTTCCAGTATGTAAAGAGCCTTTATGCAGACTGTGATTCCGATACACTCCTTGCAAAAGTATCACAGGTGGGTGCTGCGTGTCATACAGGTTCAAGATCCTGCTTTTTCAAGGAAATAATAAAGACAAAGGGTATACTTGATTAATGAGTAATATTGATTTATCAAAAAGACAGCTTGCCCTGTCTCATAAGCTCCTTATGAGTATAGACAAGCCTGCCCGTTATACAGGCGGCGAGCCTAACAGCGTATATAAAACGAAGTCGGATATAAGGCTTCGTTTTTGTATGTGTTTCCCTGATATCTACGAGATAGGTATGTCCCATCTTGGTATATCCATTTTGTATGGTATGATGAATACTTATGAAGATGTATGGTGCGAGAGGGTATTTTCACCCTGGACCGACCTTGATAAAGTCCTGAGGGATAATGATATACCCCTGTTTGCTCTTGAGAGTCAGGATCCGGTCAAGGATTTTGATTTCCTCGGCATCACTCTGCAGTATGAGATGTGCTATACAAATATACTCCAGATCCTTGATCTGTCCGGCATACCCCTTAAATCTTTAGAGAGGGGATATGACAGACCGCTTGGAGAATATCCTGTAGTTATAGGCGGCGGACCTTGTATTTATAATGCTGAACCTATTGCTGACTTTTTTGATATTTTTTATATTGGTGAGGGCGAGACGAGATACAGGGAGCTTTTCGATCTTTATCTTGAGTGTAAAGAAAA
>DFKO01000039.1 GCA_002373855.1 Lachnospiraceae bacterium UBA3643 | reverse complement strand
AAGACACCAGGACTCATAAAGTGTTTAAAGGTCTTGAGGAGATATGCCACGAGTTTAATATAATGCAGCCTATATGGCTGGATAAAAATGTCCGTGAGTTTAAACTGTTTTCACATACAAGATTTAATAAGGACAATTTCACGGAAGAAAACGATTTTGATTATCTCGAACTCAGAATACTCGAAGAAGATTAATATAAACAGATTTACCGTATGAAGAAAAATATACTTGTAAAAAACGGCAAGGTCATAGCTACCGTAGCCGGACTTGCTTTATTTATAATAGGACTCCCTATTCTGATTGCAATCGAAAACAAGGGTGATGCAAACAAAACAGGCGAGGCAGTTGCCGACGCTTCGTTTACTGCAGAACCTCTCTATGGCGTAGGCGCTCTTTCAGATACTGAGACCAAGGTCTACGAAATCACAGTAGTAAACAATTACAATACGAGAAACGTCATGACCGGAGTGGGTGCATTCTCCGATGAGGTTATCGGATTTACATATGACAGGGACGGGAGCTTCAGCGAAGATTTCCTGATATCGTGTGAGGTGGATGCGTTGTCATCAGAGTCTGTATCGGACAATGAGGCAGTCAGCTCAAACGAAGCATCGGACGATATGCTTGATGAGTATGACCACCTGGCTATCGCAAACGTATCCGACTTTGTAAATATCAGATCGGACGCTTCGGCAGTATCCGATATAGTCGGAGTCATCTACGACGATGCAGTTGCGGATATCATCACATTTAAGACAGATGACGCCGGTGAGGTATGGTACCAGATAACATCCGGCAATGTCGAGGGATATACAAAGGCTTGCTACTTTATAGCAGGCAACAATGCGGCCCAGGTCGCAGGTGACTATATCACAACATATGCCACATGTAATGTTGAGACCTTAAACATCAGAGAGGAAGCTGATGCAGGCAGCAAGCGTGTATCGTACTTAAATGCCAATGAGCGCGTCAGGGTCATCGAAAACGACGGCGAATGGTTAAAGGTCAGCTACGGTGAGGGCGACGAGGGATATCTGTGTGCCCAGTATGTATCGACTACAGAGGAGTTTACATACGCACTTACCCTTGAGGAAAAGGCAGCCAAGGAGGAGAGCGACAAGGAAATCTCAGAGAGAGTAAAGCCTGTCACAAATGATACCACTACCACAGCGACCACCGATGTGGCGGAAAACCTCACATATATAAATGTCAGCACACCTCCGTCCCAGCTCTATACATCAAATGAGGAACTGAGATCGGCTATTATCAATTATGCAATGCAGTATGTAGGCAACCGTTATGTATCGGGAGGAGGCTCCCTTGCAGGCGGTACGGACTGTTCAGGATTTGTTTGCTACGTATACCGTGACTTTGGATATTCCGTGAGCCGTATACCAAACGGCCAGTATACATCAAACGGCCGTTATGTCAGCTACGAGGAAGCCCAGCCGGGAGACATCGTATGCTACTCATCAAACGGCAGCACATGTACACATGTAGGTCTCTATATCGGAAACGGACAGATAGTCCACTCGGCCAACTCCCGTATAGGTGTGGTTGTATCCGATATCAACTACTGCGGTGGCGTACTTGCAATCAAGAATGTGATTGACTAATACATAACAGAAGATATAATATTGTTTGAAAAAGTCGGGGGAAATAATAGTATTTTTCCCGACTTTTGTGATATTATTAGAAACGGCGCGAGCCAATCATTTTTAGTAAGGATGTAAATTATGAAAAAGGTAGTAAAATTCGGCGGAAGTTCACTTGCCAGCGCAGAGCAGTTTATGAAAGCAGGCGACATCATCAGAGCTGACGAGAGCAGACGATATGTCGTACCCTCAGCACCGGGCAAGAGAACAAGTGATGACACAAAGGTAACTGACATGCTCCTCCATGTATATGATACGGCGGCAGCAGGCGGCGATATCGATGGAGAGATGAAGGCCATCAAGGCAAGATACGACGAGATCATAACAGGCCTTGGCCTCAAGGATTTCAGTCTCGATGCTGATATCGAGGAGATCGCAAAAAAACTTAAAGCAGAGCCTGAAAAGGATTATGCAGCTTCAAGAGGCGAGTTTTTAAACGGCAAGATCATGGCTAAATATCTTGACGCCGAGTTTATAGATGCAGCTGAGGTCATCTTCTTTAATGAAGAGGGCAACCTTAACGACTACAAGACAGACAAGACACTCTCTGCAAGACTTGAAAAGTGTGACAAGGCAGTTATCCCCGGATTTTACGGACTTGGCAAAAACGGCAGGATCAAGACATTCTCAAGAGGCGGATCTGATGTAACAGGTTCTATCGTGGCAAAGGCTGCAAAGGCTGATGTATACGAAAACTGGACTGACGTATCCGGATTCCTTATGGCTGATCCGAGGATCGTATCAAATCCCAAGGGTATCAGGTATATCACATACAGAGAGCTCAGAGAGCTTTCATACATGGGAGCTTCAGTTCTCCATGAGGATGCTATCTTCCCTGTCAGAAGATGTGGTATTCCCATCAATATCAGAAATACAAACATGCCTGAGGACGAGGGTACATGGATCGTTGAGAGTACTGCCCAGAAGACAGACTATGTCGTAACGGGTATCGCAGGAAAGAAAGATTTCTGTACAGTATTTGTGACAAAGGCAATGATGAACGCAGAGATAGGTTTCGGCCGTAAAGTGCTCCAGGCATTTGAGGAAAACGGAATCTCATTTGAGCATATGCCCTCAGGTATCGACACCATGACTATCGTGGTACATGCCGATGAGTTTATGCATAAGGAGCAGAAAGTAATATCTGCCATCCACAGACTGGCTGAGCCCGATTCCGTAGAGATTGAGTCAGGTCTCGCCCTTATCGCAGTCGTTGGACGCGGTATGAAATCTGCAAGCGGTACAGCAGGCAAGCTCTTTACCGCACTTGCAAAGCAGGGCATCAACATCCGCATGATTGATCAGGGTTCATCAGAGCTCAATATCATCATCGGTGTAAAGAACAGTGATTTTGAAACTGCCATCAAGGCAATATATGCAACATTTATCGGAGAATAATTTTAGGAGGCTGTAAAAATGGCAAAAGAAAAGGTAGTACTTGCTTATTCCGGCGGTCTTGATACCACCGCAATCATTCCCTGGCTCAAGGAGACATACGGATATGACGTAGTATGCTGCTGCGTAGACGTAGGACAGGAGTCAGAACTTGAAGGACTCGATGAGAGAGCAAAATACTCAGGAGCTGAGAAACTCTACATCGAAGATGTGGTAGATGAACTCTGTGACGAGTACATCATGCCTACAGTAAAGGCTAACGCAGTATATGAAAATAAATATCTCCTCGGTACATCATTTGCGAGACCTCTTATTGCAAAAAAGCTCGTAGAGGTAGCGAGAAAAGAAGGCGCCGTAGCTATCTGCCACGGTGCTACAGGTAAGGGTAACGACCAGCTCCGTTTTGAGCTTTCAATCAAAGCACTCGCTCCGGACATCAAGGTTATCGCTACATGGAGACAGCCTGAGTGGACAATGCAGTCCCGTGAAGACGAGATCGATTTCTGCAAGAAGCACGGTATCGACCTTCCCTTCGATGCGAGCCACTCATACAGCCGTGACAGAAATATATGGCACATTTCCCACGAGGGACTTGAGCTCGAGAATCCTGCATGTGCACCTAACTATGACGATCTCCTCGTACTCTCTGTTACTCCTCAGAATGCACCTGATGAGGCAGAGGATATTGAGCTTGATTTCGAGGCGGGTATCCCCGTAGCTCTTAACGGCAAGCGTATGAAGACATCTGATATTATCCGCGAGCTCAACAGACTCGGCGGCAAGCACGGTATCGGTATCATAGATATTGTTGAGAACCGTGTAGTAGGTATGAAGTCCCGTGGTGTATACGAGACACCCGGAGGAACGATCCTCATGGAAGCTCATACACAGCTTGAGGAGATATGCCTTGACCGTGAGACACTGGCATACAAAAAACTCGTGGCTACAAGGTTTGCAGACCTTGTATATGAAGGAAAATGGTTTACACCTCTCCGTGAGAGTCTGTCTGCATTTGTAGATGAGACCCAGAAGACTGTTACAGGTAAGTGCAAGCTCCGCCTCTACAAGGGCAACATCATCAAGCAGGGAACCACATCACCCTACTCACTTTACTCTGAGTCTCTTGCATCATTTACAACAGGTGATCTTTATGATCATAAGGATGCATCAGGATTCATCAACCTCTTTGGCCTCTCAATGAAGGTAAGAGCTATGATGAAGCAGAATGTAGAAAAGAATACAAAATAATCATCGGGATTGATCCGAATATTAAAAGGCGCCGACGGCGCCTTTTTTAATGATTAAATTATTATCAGATCATTACAGACCTTTTTCTTTTAATTTTGATACAAGACCTACATAGAATTCCCGAACATCAAATCCCTCTATGTTTTCCCGGTTAAGGTCTATCATGTCACCGTGGGATATACCCCGGGGACCTTTGTTTTCAAGATATGTATAATCTTCTCCGAAAGGAAAAGATTTCTCTCCCACAAGACCGTCGTTTTTGCCGTCAAAATGTTTTACGAGATGGTAGCTCATGTTTAACGGGAATGCACCGCCTGATGCTTTTTTCATGCATGAACCGACGCTCTGTGTATATATGCCGTTTCCTTTAAAATCATACTTTGATGTGATATCCCATATCTCCCTGCATCTGCTGGCGGTCAGATCGGTAACTGCATCGATAAAGCTGGGATTTTCATCACCAAGTTTTTTAAGGGCTGCATTGTATGTATCGGCCACTTTGTTTCTAAAGCCTGCGGGAGCTTTTGAGAGCAGGTACTCTGCAAACTCGCATCCGAGGTGGGGAGTGTTGATGGTTGTGATGGATGCAACGTACGGGGCGATATCGAGTGTCGCCGTTGCATATTTTGTATCGAGTCCTCCTTTTGAATGAGCGATGATATTTACTTTTTCACAGCCTGTTTCCTTTACGATCTGTTTGATCCTGTCGGCAAGTTCTGCGGCGCTGTTTGCAACAGATGCCGCAGACTGATGATTGCCGTAGAAAATGGTTGCACCGTTTGTCTCAAGTTCTCCGGGTATTCTGCCCCAGTAATTAAAATATTTAAAGTCTCTGAAAAATACACCGTGAACCATCAGGAGAGGATATTTTGTTTTGCATATCTGTTTATCAAATCTTTTTTTGTTTACTCTGATTTTCTTTTTTTCAAAAGATGCTTCCCTGCCTGTGATGAGGATTATTTTTATCAGCACAAAAATATTTACTATCGGGATCATTCCGCAGACTGCACCGATGATCCTCATCTTTATACCAAGCTGCACCGATGTAGAGTAAACAGCGATGATACCGATCCAGAAGATGATAAATTCTCCTAATGCGATGAGCAGTATTGTTCCCCAGTGATCGGAAAAGATTTCTTTAAAACCATCAAGATGGATCTGATATATCAGACCGCATCCGAGTATGGTCACTGAGATTAAAAATAAAGTCAGTAAAAAATTACCGAATGATAGAATATTTAATCTTGTTTTTGTGATAGGTTTTTCCGGTGAAATGTCCTGCATGTGTCTCCTCCCGTATCATTTATTTTTCAGATACTGTTAATTATTATTATAAGAAAGATGATTAAAAAATAAATTATTATGTTATTAAAAACAGATTAAAACTGTCTGCAAAAATATTATAACAACCGGAAATGTATAAATGAAATTTTGTTTTTAAAAAACAAAAAATATAAACGAGAAACAAAAAAAAATAAAATGTATAAAACAAAACAATAATGTAAAAAATAAAAATATAAAATACAAAAATAAAAATATAAAATACAAAAATAAATATATAAAATACAAAAATAAATATATAAAATACAAAAATAAAAATACAAAAATGAATTATAAAAACAAAAAATCTATTTTTAAAATTAAAAAAACGAAAAATTTTTTTGAAAAAAATTTTTTTGGAAATTTGATTTTTGAAAAATGCGCACACTCTGAAACCCTTATAAATAAAGGCTTTTCAGGCATTTGTAACATAAAAACATTTAACACACAAGGATTTGCAAATTATTTTTTTGAAAAAATATAAAAAAAGAAATTGCAAAAAAATCAAATATGATGTATAAAGAATGATATAGAGCAGTTAACATAAATTGTTAATCATAATTTTGCTAAGTTAAAAGGAGTAAAAACGAATGGCAGCAGCAAAGAAGACAACAGCAACAAAGACAGCAGCTAAGGCTACAACAGCAA
>DFKO01000065.1 GCA_002373855.1 Lachnospiraceae bacterium UBA3643 | reverse complement strand
CCAGTATCACATCAGATGATATTATGAGCAGCATTACGATTATAAATATTTTAGTCGCTATACCTATCTTTCTGTTTTTCATTCTCACTATATCTCCTATGCTATATCCATGTGATTTTTACCGTTTATAAGTTTACCATAAAATCACATGAGATTCTATGTGAACCTTGGTATAAAGCTCTCCTTTGCCACCTCTCCCTCCTGGATAAGTACATTGGTAATATTTCGGTCAGTGCAGTGACGGATGAGCTTTTCATATTCACGTTTTGTCACCTTCCTGTGAAGGTCCGGGTACTTTTCGAGCCGGGCACTTTGCTTCTCTGACAGCTTATCAGTACCATAAAGCGGCGTATACTGACTCATAAGAGATAGAGTTAACTTGTCTCCGTATGTATCATACAGATAATCAACAACGGCTGTTGCATTACGCACCGCAAGGGGCAGTAACAGGTGACGCACTATGACATTCTCCAATCCCACCTGTCTGACCATCTCTGCAATTGCCTGCTTTGCCACATCAGGGTAATCAGGAGCATTTGAATACTTTCTTGCCAGTTCTGTATCCATATATTTAAAGTCGGGCAGATAGATGTCTATAAGACCCTCAAGAGTCTTAAGAGTTTCTACAGAATCATACCCTGAAGAATTATATACAAACGGCAGATCAAAACCCTTTTCTTTTGCCAGGAGTATGCTCCTTTTGATCTGCGGCACAAAATGAGTCGGCGTAACCAGATTGATATTGCGGGCGCCCTGAGCCTTTAAATCAAAGAAGATGCCTGAAAGTTCCTCTTCTGTCACTTCCCAGCCGTTACCATTTTCTGATATCTCCGCGTTCTGGCAGAATATACATTTCAGATTGCATCCCGTGAAAAAAACAGCTCCGCTTCCCTCAGTTCCTGATATTCTCGGTTCCTCCCAAAAGTGAAGAGCTGCTCTTGATATGCGGATGCGGGTGCCTTCACCGCAGTATCCGGTTCCCGCTCCCGCATTCTCACTTCTTTCGATATTACATTTTCTCGGACACAAATTACATGCTGACATATTACTCGCCCGGTAGTCCAAATTATCCCGCAAATATATCTTGCAAGAAATAATTAACAAAAGTCCTATGAAAAACGCAAGAGTATTTGCAAAAGTCCTATGACTTTTTGCAATAATTCAATTTCAGTCTCTTAAAACCAGCTCTGTTATCCCTTGGTTCATCCCAGGTCTTATGCTTTTCACCCTCGGATTTCGGCCATAGGAGAAGTCGTCAATAATGGCTTCTTTTATCCTCGTGCCACTGCGATAGCCGTGAATAACTCTCATAATATACACGGACTTATCTGCTTTATTAACAGCACTATTTACTTTTCTGAGTGCATCCTCCACATTCAGTCCATGCAGATCAATTTCTATTATTCCCGGAGATATATTCATACAAAGCCCTCTTTTTTGTATACAGATATATTATATCAAACACTTTCTTATATTAAAAATCAACCCGGTCTTGAAGTAATAAACTTCTGACCGGGTCAAAAATCTCATAATGTCTGATAACAGATCCCGCTTATAGATATCCGGGCCGTTGATTATTTATTTCAACATCTCATATATCTGCTCTGTTTCCTCAGCTGTAGTGCCACCGATATAATAAATCTGTCCATCTGTTGTTTCGATTCGGATAAAAACCTTTTCTGTCGGGTTAAGA
This sequence comes from Lachnospiraceae bacterium UBA3643, assembly GCA_002373855.1. Classification (GTDB taxonomy): domain Bacteria; phylum Bacillota; class Clostridia; order Lachnospirales; family Lachnospiraceae; genus NK4A136. The sequence goes on along the minus strand of DFKO01000065.1, from coordinate 1,167 downwards.
AACAGTTTGCATCCGTTCTTACCGTCTACAATGAAGTTGCCTTTCAGCAATGTATCCATTCCAACACCGCTTGATCTGAGGACATCATGATCATGAATATCTTCTCCGAACTCAACAGACTTAATGCTGTCTATAGGTATCACATATTCGTTTCGAAGCTGGTGACATACGACGCTGCCATCTTCAATCCTGACACTGATAGGTGTTATTTCAATCATACCGACCCATACTACAGAGAGAAGCGATGCAACAATTACCAAAGCACAGGTAATTCCGATAATCTTTCCTACGGGATGTCCGACATTTATCGTTGCACCAAAACCTGCACGCTTTTCAACATTTACTCTCTTATCGGCCGGATTACAATAAATTATTCCGCCTAACCAGTACTCATCATCATCAACGATTATATCTGTACTTTTCTTGTAAATGGCATCTACCCTGCCATTGGCCGAAGCAAATATTATTATTCCCGCCATCAGGAGAACCATATATACTATAATGCCCGTAAATACAACGATTCCTGAGTTCACAAAGAGCATTCCGCCTACACCAAACAGCATATAAAGAGTATTGATCCAGAGAAAAGTAACATTTAAGTCTGCCCATAACTTTTTCTTTGCTCTGTTATAATTTGCATTTATATCACTGTCGTATGAAATCACTTCATTTTTCACATTATCCATAAGGACAGCAGCGAGACCAAGCAAAAGCCCTGTTCCAAATAATGTTCCGCCAATGGCAGAGCCAAGGAAACTGCCTGATGCCTTGTAAGCCGCAATGGAAATGACTCCCATATCAAGCAGGAGGAAAAATATTAATCCTAAAAATGCAACTACCATAGGAAATATTACTTTTTCGATCTTTAATGCGTGAATACTTCCGGTCGTCTTTAAATCAACAACATTTTCTTTCTTCTCTCCGCTGATTCCCAGGCTTCTCTTGATTGTAAGCATCTCTTTATGACCGAGAATATAAGGGACTTCAATAATAAAAATTGTAGCAAAAATAAAGATACACCAGATGAAGGTCTGCATCTTCATACCGTGAAGTAAAAGAAGCATTACTGCAAATGCTGTGCATCCGAGAGAAATATAAAGTCCTTCTTTATTTCTTTTGGCCACGGTTTTTTCAACACTTTTCTTTACATCTTCAGATAAAAATTCA
>DFKO01000206.1 GCA_002373855.1 Lachnospiraceae bacterium UBA3643 | reverse complement strand
CTTTACATCTTCAGATAAAAATTCATCCCTGTTTTTAATGCCAAAAATCATTTTGCCCTTTTCCCATTTTCTGGGATACATATATAAATATATGACCCAGATAAGAGGAACGATACATATAAACATTGTAATACCTAAAATCAGACTACCCATTTTAATTTCCTCCTCTGTTTATGCTCCGTAATACTCATCAACGAGCCCAATTATTTCCTTTTTCGGTACTCCCGATAATCTTGCTTCCGAAACTATCCTTTTAAGTTCCGCTTTATTGCTTTCGCTTATGCTTCCCTGCTTTTCAATGGTTGTCCTTACTCTCGCTCCGTTTTTCCTGTCGGTCATTATATAGCCTTCAGTCTTTAGGAGCTGGTAAGACTTGCTGACCGTCATGGTATTGATTCCTATCTCAAGAGCAAGGGCCCGCACGGTCGGCAGCTGCTCACCGGGTGCCAATGATCCGTCTGAAATCCCCATTACTATCTGATTTCTTATCTGCATATAAATCGGTATATCCGATAATTCGTCGATCCTTATTATCATGCTTTATCACTCCTTCCTGCCTTTATGGAAATAACAACTGCCAAAATCAACGTTGGTATCATACTTATGATGCCTATATGTGCCGGTCCGAGGATCGCTTTGTCTGCATATTCCGGCTTTAACATATATGCAAATATTGTGAATGCGTTAATCGCTCCATGCATCAAAGCCGGCATCCATATTGTCCCTGTCTTTTCATATACGTAATCAAGCAGGATACCCATCAAAACAGTACTGATGCAAAATACAACCGGACCAAGAACCGGTGCTCCCAAATACTCTTTGCCGTATTCATATCCGGCAAGAATCATTACCGGCCAGTGCCAGCATCCCCATATTGTTCCTCCGACAATTCGTCCTCTTGTTACTCCAAGTTTTTCTTTAAGATATGGAGACATGGCTCCCCGCCATCCGATTTCTTCTCCAAGGGCAAAAATCATATTAAAAAAAGGAACTATGGTTAAAGACGAAACCGTACCGATTATCATATATTTATCAAATGTAATCCCCTGTGCTTCCATCTCCTCAAGTGCTCCGGCTTCTTCCATGAGACTTTGCAGCCCCGTAAACTCTCCGTCATATGCATTCGGAAAGAAAATAAAGAATAACGCGCCGCCGATAACGCTGAGTAATGCGGGCATCCATAAAGAAAAGAAAATATATCCTGTCTTTCCTTTTAAGTGAGGAATAAATCCCATACCCTTTAAAGGAATTCCCGCTATCAGAACTGAAATAAGCGGCATAAACATTAAACCTGACATTATAACTCTGAAAGTGGCTGCATCTCCTCTGTTTGCAAATGCACTCGCTATAAACTCTATAATCCATCCCAAAACAAAAGCTGCGATTATATATACCGTAAATTGTTTTTTGCTTATCACTGTTTTCATACCGATACCTCCGTTTTTTTGTATCTTTTGTATTACTTTATCTAATACAGATAATACTACTCGTATAAAACTTCGTCAATACTATTTTTCAAATATTTTTAATAAACACTAAAAAAGGACATGGCCTAAAACCATATCCTTTAATCTGTTGTACCTGCCACCATGTTTTCTTTAAGTAATTGTATTATCGTCCTGACACTGTTTTTGTTCTGCCTCAATCATTGCTTTAATATCGTTATCGCCTAATTCACTGTTTTGTGCCAGGCTTTCCTTTCCGCTTTCGGAGATATCTGCGAAATTATCAAAAAGTGTCTGCTTACTTTTCAATAAATCCATAATTCTCTCATCAACAGTCTTTTCATTAAGCAGCCTGTATACTAATACCCTGTTTGTCTGGCCCATACGATATGCCCTGCCTATGGCCTGATTTTCAATTGACGGCTTTAACTGCGGTTCACAGAAAATTATCACAGATGCAGCCTGAATATTAAGTCCCGTTCCTCCGGCCTGTATCTGGGAAATTAAAACTGCGCCGTCCTTGGCTGCTGTGAAATCATCTATTACAGCCTGTCTCTTATCCGGTGACAAACTTCCCGTTATAGGTCCAAAGCCTTTTCCGTTAAGCATTTTTGAAACAATGTCAAGAGTATGCAGAAACATGGAAAAGACTATCACTTTTCTGCCTGCTTCCCTGGCTTCTTTTATCAGCTGATACAGTCTCACACCTTTTGAGGAATCGGGATACTTTTCGACCAGCCACGAGGCCTGACGCATTTTTGCAAAATCGCCATACATAACTGCTGTTTTATAAAGATTTGCTTCTGCTTCGGTGAGCGTACACCATTCCTCTGACTCCGTCTTTTCCGGCAACTCTGTCAGTACATCCTCTTTCACACGCCTGAAATAAACTGTAGCCACTTTGCGCCTGAAATCCGATGCCATGGTTAAACTGGTGCTGCCCATGACAGATTTTGCCACAGAGGGCTGCAAGCATCCTATCAGGAAGCACATCTCCTCGACATTATTCTCTATAGGTGTACCTGTCATAAACAATACCCTGTCTGTATGCTGTCTGAACATGAGGAGATTAACCGTTCTGGCCGCCTCAGGATTTTTTACATAATGGGCTTCATCGGCTACTATGAAATCTATCTTGAAGTCTTCCGGAAGTGATAATTTGGCAAGCATCTCATAAGTAGTGACTGCAACGCCGCCGTTTTTCATCCACTCTGAGTATTCTGTATTTGCTCCTTTACCATGTATCTTGAACACTTTCAAATCACAGAACTTCTGGATCTCCCTTATCCAGTTCACAAGGACACTGGCAGGACATATTACAAAGAAATACTTAAGCCCCGTATTTCCAAGTGCAACCATGGCACCGATTGCCTGAACAGTCTTACCAAGTCCCATATCATCTCCAAGAAGTACAGCTCCCTGGTTAATAATATACTGAACACCATATCGCTGATATGAACGGAGATCATGTTTCATTCCGGTGAGGTCAAGAGGGACATTACCTATAGCAACAGCCAGTTCCTCGGAAAGTCCGTTTTTTATGGCTATTAGTTCAGACTGCTCCTTGTTACCTGCGTTTTTGCTGCCACCGTCTGACTTCATTATGTTTTCAAGCAGGACATAATATCCGGCAGAATTCAGTTTAAAGTCATTCCAATATTCATCATGCTTTACCTGCAGTGCTTCCTGGCGCTGACGGGTCAATTCATCGATCTGACTCTTATAAGAACCCGAAGCCAGCTCTTCAAGTTCTCTCATGCTTTCAAGTGCGGTCTGCTTCGTCTTCTCTGATGAAAGTGCCCATACGAACCAGTGCCTTGTCGGCATTGATTTCTTTCTTAATGTTTTGACCTTTTTATTATTATCATCAAAGAGTTTTTTGGCTGCGCGACTGATACGGCTCACATTTCCGGCACAATATAAAAGGTTTACAAACGCATCCATGACACCTGTTTTCTTATCTGTATCTATGCGTATCGCAGTATTCTCTTCCAGACTCTTTCTTATCTTTGCCGTGACATCAAGTATATTGTCAGCCTGAACCGGCCCTATACCCTTTATCCTCTCAAGCTGCCTGTAATCAAGTTTCTCAAGCTGTGCTATTGTATGGATCCCATTATCATGCAGCAGCTGGGTTCTGATTCCAAGCTTTGCTTTTCCAAGCTCATCCACCGACATGCTTGCGATTTTCTCATTTACCTGAGCTGCCTTTATCTCCTCTGCCTT
>DFKO01000059.1 GCA_002373855.1 Lachnospiraceae bacterium UBA3643 | reverse complement strand
GATAAGTCATATAAGGCTTAAATTTTAATATTATTGAAAATTATGATAGAATATACAAGGTTTTGAACTAAAGACAGATAATTAAGGATAACAGATATGAGAATCGGAATGGGTTATGATGTGCATAAACTGACAGAGGGCAGGGACCTCATAATAGGAGGAGTAAATATCCCCTATGAAAAAGGACTCCTGGGACACTCTGATGCAGACGTCCTCCTGCATGCCATAATGGATGCACTCCTTGGGGCAGCAGCACTCGGCGATATAGGTCTGCACTTTCCCGATACGGATGAGAAATATAAAGGTGCTTCAAGCATGGCTTTGCTTAAGAGAGTGGGAGAGATGCTGGATGAGCATATGTTTCTGATAGAAAACATCGATGCTACCATAATAGCCCAGAAGCCCAAGATGAGACCCTATATAGATAAGATGAGGGAGAATATAGCTGGAGCGCTCGGGATAGAGATCAATCAGATTAATATAAAAGCCACAACAGAAGAGGGACTCGGATTTACAGGAACAGGTGAGGGAATATCCTCCCAGGCCATATGTATGCTGAACAGTCCCATGGGGCTCCATACAGTTGATGTGACAAATCAGGCATCGCGATGTATGTCCTGTCAGGGCTGTATGAAGAATAAATGATTTATATTAATATGATTTAAGGAGAATACAAAAATGGCAATACATGAACTCAGAATATACAACACACTTACGAGAAATATTGAGATTTTTAAGACAAATGAGCCCGGCAAGGTATCAATGTACACATGCGGACCTACCGTATATCACTTTGCCCATATCGGAAACCTGAGAAGCTACATCATGGAGGATGTCCTTGAAAAGACGCTGCGATACATCGGATATGATGTAAAGCGTGTCATGAACATCACTGACGTAGGACACCTCTCATCAGATGCCGATACAGGCGAAGACAAGATGCTTAAGGGCGCAAAGCGTGAGCACAAGTCGGTCATGGAGATTGCAAAGTTTTATACTGACGCGTTTTTCTCAGATGCTGCAAAGCTTAATATCAAAACTCCCGATGTGGTTGAGCCTGCGACAAACTGCATACCGGAGTTTATACATATGATAGAAGTGCTCCTTGAAAAAGGTTATGCATACATAGCAGGTGAAAATGTATATTTTGATACATCAAAGCTGAAGGACTACTACGTATTCTCAACCCAGACAGAGAAGGATATGCTCGTAGGCGTCCGTGATGATGTATCGGAAGATGAGAATAAGAAAAACAAGAGTGATTTTGTACTCTGGTTTACCAAGTCTAAGTTTGACGATCAGGCGCTTAAATGGGACAGCCCCTGGGGCGTGGGATATCCAGGATGGCATATTGAGTGCTCATGCATCTCCATGAAGCATCTCGGAGAATATATGGATATCCATTGCGGCGGAGTTGACAATATATTCCCCCATCATACAAACGAGATAGCACAGAGTGAGTCATACCTCGGACATAAGTGGTGCAACTATTGGTTCCATGTACATCACCTCATTGATAACGGCGGCAAAATGAGCAAGTCCAAGGGAGATTTCCTCACGGTATCGCTCCTTGAGTCAAAGGGATACAATCCACTTGCTTACAGGATGTTCTGCCTGTCATCACATTATCGTAAGCCTCTTGAGTTTTCGTATGATAATCTTGATAATATTACAAAGGCTTATGACAAGCTTGTTAAGCGCGTATCGGAACTTAAGGATGACGGTGCCGTTGACAATAATGTATTTGACACATACAGATTAAAGTTTGAGGATGCCCTCTGCGATGATATAAATACATCAATGGCTATAACAGTACTCTATGATGCTCTCAAGGCAGATACAAATGATGCGACAAAGAAGGCGCTGGTGGAATCGTTTGACACCGTATTGTCACTCGGACTGCTCGAGGGTGCAAAGGCACTTGCAGAGAGTGGAAACGAGGGAGTAGATGCCGACCTTGAGGCATTTGTACTCGCTAAAATAGAGGAGCGTAAGGCAGCAAAGAAGGAGAAAGATTTTGCAAAAGCCGACGCGATAAGGGCAGAGCTCCTTGAAAAAGGTATCATAATCGAAGATACCAGGGAGGGTGTAAAGTGGAAGAAGGCGTAAGTAATATAAGCCTTTTGGATAAGATCAAGGATTTATTTGCGACAGGGGAGCAGGACATAAATACCTACTCCCCTTTAGTGCTTGCATATATAGGTGACTGTATATATGAGCTCGTGGTCAGGAGTATCTTTGTCTGCGAGGTAAATGAACAGGTCCAGAAGCTCCATAAGAAGACGACAGCATACGTAAAGGCAGCTACCCAGGCAAGTATAATCACGGCTATAATGGAAGACCTGACGGAAGATGAAAAATCCGTATACAAAAGGGCGAGAAATTCAAAGCAGCATACAACACCTAAAAACGGGAGCCTCGGCGACTACCATAAAGCTACCGGATTTGAGGCTGTAATGGGATATCTCTATCTGACCGATAAAGAAGACAGGATGCTCATGCTGCTTAAAAAAGGATTTGAAATGATTAAGGACGGAGAAAACTGATATGGGATATTCAGAGAGTCATATTGAAGGCAGAAATGCCGTTATAGAAGCAATAAAGTCGGGCAAGACCATCGACAAGATATTTATCCTGGACGGATGCCAGGACGGACCGATACTCACAATAAAGAGGGAAGCAAAAAAAAGTGACGCTCTCATTAAGTATGTGTCAAAGGAAAGACTCGATGAGATATCTCCGACAGGCAGACACCAGGGCGTCATCGCGGTGACGGCTGCTTATGAATATGCAGATGTGGACGATATACTTAAAAACGCTGAGGATAAGGGTGAGAAGCCTTTTATATTCCTGCTGGACGGCATAGAGGATCCCCATAACCTCGGAGCCATTATCAGGACTGCCCATCAGGCAGGAGCCCACGGCGTAATCATACCAAAAAACAGGGCAGTGGGACTGACATCGACTGTAGCCCGTACAAGCGCCGGAGCACTTAATTACATACCGGTGGCAAAGGTGACTAACCTCTCCCAGACCATCGGGGAACTGAAAAAGAAAAATATCTGG
>DFKO01000029.1 GCA_002373855.1 Lachnospiraceae bacterium UBA3643 | reverse complement strand
ATCAGCTGGCCCTTCATAGTCGAGCTTAAGTTTCCCGTAGATGCAAGTATCTGAAATACTATGTAAAACAGGATTACTATTCCGTAATTTACAAAACTCATAAGTGTATCTTTGGATAATTTCTTCATGTCTTCTCCTCCCTACACTTTCTCTGTAATCTTTTTTCCAAGGAGTCCCGTAGGCTTGACTATAAGCACTATGATAAGGACTGCAAACACTATGGCATCGGAGAGCTGTGTTGAGATATACGCCTTTGCAAATATCTCGATGACTCCGAGCAGGATTCCTCCGATCATGGCTCCTGGGATGGAACCGATACCGCCGAATACTGCTGCCGTAAATGCCTTGATACCGGGCATGGCTCCTGTCGTAGGCATCAGTGTCGGATAAGCCGAGCAGAGGAGGACACCTGCGATTGCCGCAAGGCCTGACCCTATGGCAAATGTCAGTGATATTGTACCGTTTACGTTAATACCCATAAGGGATGCAGCTCCCTTGTCCTCGGAAACGGCTCTCATGGCCTTGCCCATCTTGGTCTTGTCTGTAAACAGTGTCAGGGCAACCATCACCACGATACAGGTTACAACTGTACCAAGTGCTGTACCTGTTATCTGGATGCGGCCGATATTGACGGAAGGAATGAATGAAAGCATATTGGGAAATGCCTTCGGATTTGATGTCCATATAAGAAGTGCCACATTCTGAAGGAAGTACGATACGCCGATTGCGGTGATAAGAACCGCAAGGCTTGTAGCATTACGAAGGGGCTTATATGCAAGCTTCTCAATGACGACACCGAGTACGGTACATACAACAACCGCAGATAAAACAGCCAGCCACACCGGCCAGTGGAGATAGTATCCGGTGCAGAATGCTGCATATCCGCCTATCATGATGATGTCACCATGAGCAAAGTTAAGCATCTTCGCAATTCCATAAACCATCGTATATCCGAGAGCTATTATCGCATATACGCTTCCAAGGCTTATACCGCTTATCAAATAATCTAACACTTCATACCTCTTTCCCCAAAATACCCGGGGACTAAAAAGTCCCCGGTTTTTGGACAAAATCTTTTATCTGTAAAGATAAATCTTTTAATTAAAGACCTACGTAAACACCGTTCTCGATAACTACCGCCTTAGGTGCCTTGTTAACCTCGCCGGCTGCATTCCAGCTCATTGCAAGACCTGTAACACCGTCGCATGAGAATCCGGGATCTGTAAATACAGAGATAAGGATCTCACAGAGCTCCTCGTTGCTCATATCTGTAACATCAAGACCACCGTTGTTTGCTGCGTAGTACTCAAGTGCTCTGTAGATAGCGTAAGGGCAGTCATATCCGTCAGCTGCGAACTGGATAGGTGTCTCGCCAAACTTCTCCTCGAACTTTGTAACAAAGTTAACAGTAAGATCATCTGTTGCGTCTGCTGCGAAAGGTGTGAGGAGCATTACGCCCTCAGCAAGTGATGTATCAAATCCTTCAAGTGAAAGGATACCGTCCATACCATCTACACCAAACCACTTAACATCAAGACCGATCTGATCAGCCTGCTGGAAGATAAGTGAAGCTGCCTGATAGTAGATAGGAAGGAATACGAGCTCTGCTCCACTCTGCTGTATGTCAGCAAGCTGTACAGAGAAATCGTTCTGAGTATCATCTGTAAATGTTGTTGTAGATACAATGTTTAAGCCAACTTCTGCTGCTGCATCTACGAATGTCTGATAGATACCTGATGAGTATGCATCAGAGTTGTTGTAGATAATGGCTACATCTGTTGCAAGGTTGTTCTCAGCGATGTACTTTGCTGATGCAGAACCCTGGTTGGGATCCGAGAAGCAGAGCTGGAACATGTTGTCCTTGTTTGCAGTTACATCTGTTGAAGATGCAGAAGGTGTGAGCATGAACATTCTGTCGCTGTAAGCCTCTGCTGAAACTGCTATACAGGGTGTTGTTGTAACTGTACCTGCGATAACCTGTGCGCCCCAGTCTTTAAGCTGGTTGTAAGCATTTACAGACTTCTCTGCATCATGCTCGTCATCCTCTGCCTGGTAATCAATCTGGAAGTCTGTACCGAGTGCATTGATCTCTTCTACAGCGATCTGTACACCGTGGTCTACAGCGTTACCGTAAAGAGCAGCTCCTCCTGTAAGAGGTCCGATCATACCGAGCTTAAGAGTACCTGTAAGGCTTCCGTCAGCTGTTGTGTTGTTGTTTGCATCTGCACCTGTGTTTGCAGAAGCATCGTTTGTAGCGCCGCATGCAACTATTGAAAGTGCCATTACGCCTGCTACGAGAACCGATAAAACTTTTTTCATCATTTCTTTTTCTCCTCTCTTAGTTAAACATAAAAAGCCTCCCGGTACGTTGGAAGGCTCCCTTGCTTACCTATGTTATTTTAAGTAGAAGATAAATTTTTGTCAATATCCACATTATTTTATACAACAAAATATGCAAATTGACATATAGCCGTTATTTATCGCTCTGCCAGAAGTTTACGGGCTCCCCAGATAAAATATATCAGAAATGGTATCTGAAGAATTATCTCTATCCCGTATGCCAGTATATGATCCTTTACACCCTGGCGCAGCTCAAACATAATACCCCATCCGAGTCCACACATCAGGATACCGATGAGTATAGCAAACAGAGCAAATATCATCCCCAATCTGAAGCAGTGTTTCTTACGGCATATCTTATCCGCAAAATCCTCAGGTCTCTTATCTTCATAATTTTTACGCCATATATAGCAGTTGCCCGTCCTGCCCAGGTACTCCCACTCTTTTTTAAGGAGAGTCTCCATATAGCTCACTTTGGGCAATGCCGAAATATCCACGACATATTTACTCTTTTTATTTTCAGTCTCATCAAACTCAAAATAAAACAGTCCCATCTCCCCGACGCTCTTTAGCTGATATCCCTCAGCAGCCATCTCCTCGAGATATCTCTCCATCTCAGTCGGAACTATTTTCTTTAATGCGACAAGCCATCTCTTTACCTTCATATATATTCCCCCGGATAAACAAGCATTTACTCGATTATATCACAAATCTATATCACAAATCGGATTTTCCATCATTCAAGCTCTTCAAGATTCTTCAGAGTCTTTGGAGCGCCGTACAGATATGAAGCTGCTGCCATTATACCGACCATGATCATCATATACAGATGAAATGCCACTATACCTATTCCGAGGAAATAATCAAGCATAAATCCGATGGCACATACAAGGAGTGAGACAACCATGATAAGAGCCATGTTAAAGAATGTATTTAAATTACCTCGCAATGCACTGTACTCGTCATCCCAGTCAGAATGCGGATGGGAAGTATCAAGGATGAGTCCCATCATCGTCGTGGCGATCAGCGATCCGAAAGTGATAAATGCATAATATATGATCCATACAAGATCCATCCTGAATGTGACAACAAGTATTATGTCACACAGCAAAAGTGGCGGAAAAGCAAGTACCATCGCCACAAGACCTTTCACATAAATCTGAGTACTGTAAGGGACCGGTATATACTTGATCAGGTCGTAATGGAGACCTTCTCTCGTAATCGATGTGGATGCCAGTGAATTCATGGCCGATGCGATAAAGGCCAGGAGCACCATGACAATGGTCATGATCATATATGCCCTCGGATATGAATATCCGGCAAACAGGTTCTGAAAATGGATAAAATTCTCACTGTCCCTGTAATACAGGATAAAAGCCACAAGGAGTACAGGCCAGAGCAAGTTTATATATACGCAGTTATTGGCATACGCCTTGGTCCGAAGCAGCACCAGGAGTTCCTTTTTAAAGTATGAGGAAACAACACTTCTCTGGGTTTCAGAAAGTTTTCTGATATCCGTTTTCTTTTTACCGGAACCAAGCCTGCCTATTGTATAAAGTGCTTCCCTGTATGTGAAATGGCTGAGCAGCGTCATAATGCCTACTACGCCAAGGCTTGCCAGAATATATACAATCAGATACAGGAGATTGCCGCCTTCTGCCAGTGTATTTGTAAGGAGGGGCACCGTGAAAAATACTTTATTTAAGACATTTGTAAACATGTTGGAATTATCCGAGAGTGATGTCACATAATTTTCTACGGATATGCTTCCGAAATCCTTGAAAGAATAAAGAAACAGCAAAGTAAACAGAATAAGCGTCACTGTTGATACATAATTAAATATATTACCGTTCTTTACATTTCGCAGTACCACTAGGAGTATGAGCCCTATGATTGTGCAGTATGCCATAGGTACCATGGGTATCAGAAACGTACCCACTATACCGGTGAGTACACCCGTAACGGAAAAACCGTATGATATGTGAAATCCTATAAACATAGATGCCAGGATCAGAAATTCCATCACGCTCTCTGCCATAAATGCAAAAAGGAATTTAGCCAGGAACAGTTCGTGGCTCTTAAAGGGTAGCGGCATCATGTGCTCCCTATCAGATGAGAAAAACAGTATGGCAAATACAACCAGCATACCGAATACTACAGAGAATGCCGACATAATATGAAGCTCGGCAAGTATGCCTGCACCGGGATTGCCCGCTATCTTAAGGGCTTCCGTCATCATATAGCTGATAAATCCTACTATAAAACAGCACGGCAACATAATGCACGCCACTGCAATGATACCTATTGATATATACATCCGGCCGCGCTCTCCCTTTGTGGGTACACGCATCTCGGCATTTCTTGTCAGTACATGATAAAGTGATAGAATGTTTTTCATATATTAAGCCTTTAAAAAAATATTTACTTAATCATCTCGAGGAATATCTTTTCAAGATCCTCACCGGGATGTCTGCTCTCTAACTCTTCAAGAGTTCCCTGATAAAGCTCATGACCATGGTTGATGATAAGGATACGGTCGCAGAGCTTCTCGGCTACCTCAAGTACATGGGTTGAGAAAAGCACGCAGTTGCCTTTTGCGGCATGCTCTCTCATCATCTCCTTTAATTCAAAAGCTGCCTGGGGATCGAGACCAGTCATCGGCTCATCTAAGATCCATACAGGCGGATTGTGGACGAGAGCTGCTATTATCATGAGCTTCTGGCGCATTCCGTGGGAATACTCTCTCATCGATTTATCAAGAGCCTCTTCCATTCCAAATCTCTTTGACAGTTCCTCTATACGTCCTGCCCTTTCCTCAGAAGATATACCGTAAATATCCGCGATAAAATTAATATATTCTATTCCCTTAAGCTGAAGGAGCAGATCGGGATTGTCGGCCACATAAGCAAGACTTGATTTAGCCTTAAGATCATCCTTTACTATGTCATAACCGTTGATAACAGCCTTTCCTTCCGTAGGCTTTAGTATACCTGTCAGCATCTTTATGACAGTTGTCTTACCGGCTCCGTTAGGACCTACAAAGCCCACAATCTCTCCTTTTCCGATGTGGAAACTGAGGTCATCCACCGAGGTAAATGTGCCTCCGTATACCATTTTTAAATGTTCTGCTTTAATCATAATCTCTCTCCATGTATGGTTGTCACACGCATATTTAATGTAATTATACAAATTTAGAACTGAGTAAAAAAGTATGATATAGGTTTTATGTGTGAAAATTATGTGAATAACACATCCCTTGACACACTCTTTATAAAAGACTAAAATTCATTAACCATGAAAAAAAGCAGTTTAATAGGTGACAGACAATTTTATAGTATGGTGCTCGGGCTGGCACTGCCCATAATGATACAGAACGGTATCTCCAATTTTGTAAACCTCCTCGATAATCTGATGATCGGCCAGGTCGGTACAAATGCACTTTCGGGTGTAGCTATTGCCAATCAGCTCATATTTGTATATTACCTCCTGACGTTCGGCGCGTCTGCCGGAATAGGCATATTTACGGCCCAGTATCACGGTACCGGGGATATGGAGGGAGTCAGATATACCCTCCGTGCCAAAATCGTTGTAAACATCATTATATCGGCTCTGACAGCCGTTGTTTTTGCGGTCTTTGGCGGAGAGATGGTAAAGCTCTTCCTTAAGGGTGAGGGATCTCCGGAAGATATTAAAAACACACTGATAA
>DFKO01000189.1:6058-11883 GCA_002373855.1 Lachnospiraceae bacterium UBA3643 | reverse complement strand
AGCATTTCGCGCAGGCCGCGGGATCTTTCAGGAGGAATAAAAATGAGCAAGAGATTATACGGAGTAGACCTTGGCGGTACAACAGTAAAGATGGGACTTTTTGATACAGAGGGAAATGTCATCACAAAATGGGAGATTCCAACTGTTAAGGATCACGGCGGGAAGCACATCCTTCCTGATATAGCAGAGTCAATCAAGAAAAATATGACAGAAAATAATCTGTCAAAGGAAGATGTCATCGGTGTAGGTATAGGTGTACCGGGACCTGTCGATAAGGACGGTGTAATTTATAAGGCAGCCAACCTCGGATGGGGAGTATTCTCCGTGAGAAACACACTCAGCGATCTCCTTGACGGAATCAAAGTCGAGGCAGGTAATGATGCAAACGTGGCAGCTCTTGGCGAGATGTGGAAGGGCGGCGGTAAAGGCCATAAAAACATGGTAGCCGTAACCCTCGGTACAGGTGTCGGCGGCGGCATCATCATTGACGGCAAGATATTAACAGGTTCTACGGGAGCAGGCGGAGAGATCGGCCATATCCATGTAGAGGATAATGAGACGGAAAGCTGTGGATGCGGCAACAAGGGATGCCTTGAGCAGTATACATCTGCCACAGGTGTGGTAAGACTTGCAAAACGCCGCCTCGCAGAGGATGACAAGACAAGCGTCCTGCGTGATGAGGAAGTAAACTCAAAGACCGTATGGGATGCAGTAAAGATCAGCGACAGCGTGGCTATCGAGATAGCCAATACATTCGGTAAGTACCTGGGTAAGGGCCTGGCAGCAGTTGCAGGCGTGGTTAACCCTGAAATATTTGTAATCGGCGGAGGCGTGTCAAAGGCAGGAGAGATTCTCATCGACTATATCAAGCCTTCATATCAGAAGTATGTATTTAACGGCTCAAGAGAAGTAAAGTTTGCACTGGCTACACTTGGCAACGATGCCGGTATTTATGGTGCAGCAAAGCTGGTACTCGGTGAATAATTGCGGTAGGCCGGATGATTACACAGGATACAATCAGTTTAATTAAAAGCATAAATGATGTGGATTTAAAATGTGACGAGGACATGAGTCTCCATACCACCCTGAAGATGGGTGGGAAGGCCCATGTCTTTGTGACTGTTAAGACCATGGCTGCACTTGGCGAATTAATCCGTGTTTTTAAAAGCGTAAAGTCGGATTATTTCCTGCTCGGAAACGGCAGCAATATACTCGTCAGCGATAAAGGTCTTGATATACCGGTAATCAGATTAGCCGGGGATTTTGACAAGGTAACGGCAGAGGGCGATATGATAAAGGCCGGGGCAGCAGCATTATTATCATCAGTTGCAAGGACGGCTCTTGATAATTCACTCACGGGTCTCGAGTTTGCATCAGGTATCCCGGGATCTGTAGGCGGAGCCATGGTGATGAATGCCGGTGCATACGGCGGCGAGATGAAGGACGCAGTCGTATCGGTAAAGGTCATGGACGAAAACGGCGATGTATCCGAGTACTCTAATGAAGAAATGGCATTCGGATACAGGGACAGCATATTAAAGCGCCGGAAACTGATTGTAATTGAGACAGTATTTAAGTTAAATAAAGGGGATAAGGAATCCATCAAAAATACGATGGATGAGCTTAATAAAAAAAGGCGTGAGAAACAGCCCCTTGAATATCCTTCCGCAGGGTCTACCTTTAAGAGACCTGCAGGGTACTTTGCCGCAAAGCTCATAGAGGATGCGGGACTAAAGGGATATACGGTAGGCGGAGCATGTGTATCGGAAAAGCATGCGGGATTTTGTGTCAATAAAGATAATGGCACAGCGTCTGATTTTTATAAATTGATGAGTGATGTAAAGGACAGGGTGTACAAAGAAAGCGGTGTAACCCTTGAGCCTGAAGTAATAATGCTTGGAGAATTTTAGGTATGCGATTTGTGATAGTGACCGGTATGAGCGGCGGTGGAAAAAGGACATGTATGAGACTCCTTGAGGATGCAGGATACTACTGCGTCGACAATCTCCCTGTGCCCCTCATCGATAAATTCTTTGAACTCCTGATGACACCAAACGGTGAGATCACAAAGGTAGCCCTTGGTATAGATGTCAGGGCGGATCAGAACTTTGCAGATACGGAGAAGGCTCTTAATAACCTTAAGAAAAATAATGTTGAGTACGAAATCGTATTCATGGAAGCGTCAGACAAGACTCTCATAAAGAGATACAAGGAGACGAGACGTATCCATCCTCTTGCCGGCGACGGCTCTGTGGAGGACGGCATAAAGAAAGAGCGGGAGATCCTCAAAAAGATCAAAAAGAAAGCCAATTATATTTTTGACACAAGTAATCTGTTAGTCAGAGATCTTAACGAAGAGATAAACAAGATATTTGTCCATAATGAGGAGTACAACTCCCTGATGATCAGGATAGTATCATTCGGATTTAAGTACGGTATACCGGCCGATGCGGACCTGGTATTTGATGTAAGATTCCTGCCAAATCCATTTTATATAGAGGAGCTTAAGCCAAAGACAGGTAATGACAAGCCGGTCCACGACTACGTCATGAGCTTTGACGAGGCAACCATCTTTCTTGATAAGCTGGATGATATGGTGGAGTTCCTCATACCCAATTATGTAAAAGAGGGCAAGCACCAGCTCGTCATCGGCATAGGCTGTACGGGAGGCAAGCACAGGTCAGTCACCCTGGCCAATGAGCTTTATAACAGATTAAAAGGTAAAAAAGAGAAATTCGGACTCTCTGTTACCCACAGAGATGAGGCCCTTAAATAAAAAAATGTCATTTTCATCTGATGTAAAAAATGAAATGATGAGCAAGCCCGTGACGGCGAGACACTGCATGATAGCCGAGGTCACAGGATATATCGTAAACATGTCCCGTATAGGCGTGACAAACGATAGGATGACTCTCATATTTGAGAGCGAGCATGAGGATTACCTGGGCAGGGTGAGTATGCTTTTATCAAAGCTGTATGAAATAAAAACATCCTCCTCAGGCATTGATGATAAGAAGAGCTGCAGGATAGTCATATCCGACGAGGAGTCAATCGGAAAAATATTTGAGTACTGCAGGATAAAGCTCCGTAAAGATAATGACGGCATGGTGCATATATGCCATGAGATATCGCCGGTGCTCATAAAGTCGGCATGCTGCGTGAGGACATATCTCCAGACAGCATTCCTGTGCTGTGGCAGTGTGACGGACCCGGAAAAGAGCTACCACCTTGAATTTGCCGGTACCCATCCGGAGAAACTCCGTCAGATACAAGACATGCTCTCGCATTATGATATAATGGCTAAGATGACCACCCGGAAAAACGGTTACGTCCTCTATGTAAAGGAAGGCCAGCAGATAGTGGACTGCCTGAATATCATGGGCGCCCACAGCTCTCTCCTGAATATGGAAAACTCCATCGTCATGAAGGAGTTTAGAAACAACTTAAACCGCAAGGTCAACTGCGAGACGGCAAACCTCATAAAGAGTGCCAACGCAGGTAGCCGACAGAAAGCGGATATAGAGCGCTTAAGGGACCTTGGCAAACTCGATAAACTGCCTGAGACACTTCGGGAGATCGGGCTCCTGCGCCTTGAGTATCCTGACATATCCTTAAAGGAACTCGGGGAGATGTGCGACCCTCCGGTCAGCAAGTCATGCGTGAATCATCGTCTGAGGAAGTTGTCGGAGATAGCGGATAGTGAAAGATAAAATTATATAAATTTAATAATTAAAATATAAAAGGAAAAGAGGAAAACATGAAAAAGAAAACATTAGCATTATTATGCACAGCAATGATGGCGGCAGCGATGTGTTTTGGCTGTGGCAACACAGATGTGGCAGCAGGTGGCGATACAGCCAGCCAGAACCAGCCTGAGGTAATCGATTTTAACGATATCGAGAACGGCACTGCAGGAACCGGCGAGGACGTAGCAGCTCCCGAGGCTGATACATTCGAGGTACCGGAAGGCATGTACGAGAGTGAGCTTACAGGTGAGTTTATCGATGAGGCCCTTGAGGATCAGCGTCCCTGTGCATTCATGGTGGATAACGAGTCTACAGCTCTTGACCACTATGGTGTCAACAGCGCCGACATCGTATATGAGATGGTCAACTCTACAGCAAACAACAGAATCACACGTCTCATGTGTATAGTAAAGGACTGGCAGAACCTTGAGCAGTTTGGAAATATCAGAAGTACCAGACCTACAAACATTGTTCTCAGTGGTGAATACAACGCTATCCTCGTCCATGACGGAGGCCCGGCTATCTATGTAGATCCTTACTTTACGACGAGATCATACGTAAATCACCTTAGCGGCGGATTTGCCAGATTTACCACAGGCAAGGCAGACTTTTACTCAGAGTATGTCACAAGTGAGGGATATACCAACCCCAATACAGGCAACAGCTACGCAGGTCTCCTTGAGCGTATCGACAAGGCAGGCTTCTCAACTACATATAATGAGTACTACAGAGGCAGACACTTTACATTTGATCATACAAGTGATGGTGTAAACCTTGAGGACTACGGAACAGTTACTGAGGTTACACATATCGACCTCTCAGGCAACTTCCCTCATAACTGCTCTGAGCTTAAGTACAATGAGGAGACCAAAAAGTATGAGTACTGGGAGTACGGCCGTGAGCACATCGATCCCCTTGATGACAACAAAGTGACATCATTTGAGAATGTCATCATCTATGAGGCTCCCCTTTA
This sequence comes from Lachnospiraceae bacterium UBA3643, assembly GCA_002373855.1. Taxonomy (GTDB): domain Bacteria; phylum Bacillota; class Clostridia; order Lachnospirales; family Lachnospiraceae; genus NK4A136. The sequence continues at coordinate 7,164 of DFKO01000189.1, read as the reverse complement.
TCAGTATGATACAAACGGATATATGTTTTATCCTTACATGGAGTCATCAGGCGAGGGCTACTTCATCACAGAAGGCAAGTGCGTAAAGATCACATGGGTAAACGAAAACGAGATGTCCATGACACACTTCTACGCATACGGCAGCGAGGTAGACATCCCTCTTAACGTCGGCAAGACATACATCGCCCTCTGCCCCGAAGATACATGGGATAAGCTGGTGCTGGAGTGATATATTCGCACAAATGTATATTTGGAGATAATAAATTTTTGGGTTTTACACCTCCGATAATCATAAATCGGGGGTGTATTTTTATTTTCTTTATGTTAAAATAGGAAGCGGTTGCGAACTTGTGTAAGTTCATGAGTTATACAACTTCGCAATAAATATTAAATGGAGGTCATTAAAATGGCATTAGTAACAACGACAGAAATGTTCAAGAAAGCCTATGACGGCGGATATGCAATCGGAGCTTTCAACGTAAACAACATGGAAATCGTGCAGGGAATCACAGAGGCAGCAGGCGAGCTTAAGAGCCCTGTTATCCTTCAGGTTTCAAAGGGAGCACGTGCTTACGCTAACCACACATACCTTGTAAAGCTTGTTGAGGCAGCAGTAGAAGAGAATCCCGAGATTCCCATCGCACTTCACCTTGATCACGGCGATACATTCGAGCTTTGCAAGTCTTGTATCGACGGTGGATTTACATCAGTTATGATCGACGCATCTTCAAAGCCATTTGAGGAAAACATCGCTCTTACAAAGCAGGTAGTTGAGTACGCTCACGCTCACGGCGTAGTAGTTGAGGCAGAGCTTGGTACACTTGCAGGTATTGAGGACGAGGTAGTAGTAGAGTCAGGTAAGGAAGCTTACACAAGACCTGAAGAGGTTGAGGAGTTTGTTGACAAGACAGGCTGTGACTCACTTGCAATCGCTATCGGTACATCACACGGAGCTTACAAGTTCACAGCAGCTCAGTGTACAAGAAATGCTGACGGCATCCTTGTTCCCCCTCCGCTTCGTTTCGACGTACTTGAGGAGTGCATCAAGAGACTTCCCGGATTCCCTATCGTTCTTCACGGATCATCTTCGGTTCCTCAGGAATTCG
>DFKO01000189.1:0-6005 GCA_002373855.1 Lachnospiraceae bacterium UBA3643 | reverse complement strand
AGGAATTCGTTAAGATGGTTAACCAATACGGCGGAAACATGCCTGATGCTGTAGGTATCCCTGAGGAGCAGCTCCGTAAGGCAGCTAAGCTCGCAGTATGCAAGATCAACATCGACTCAGATATCCGTCTTGCAATGACAGGTAACATCAGAAAATACTTTGCAGAGCATCCCGATCATTTCGATCCCAGACAGTACCTTAAGCCCGCTCGTCAGGCTGTTAAGGATATGGTTGCTCACAAGATCGTTAACGTTCTTGGATCAGACGGCAAGGCTTGATCGTAACCGGAAAATATCATATTTTCACATAAAAACGAGGCTTCGGATTGATTCCGGGGCCTCGTTTACAATTTGTTCATAATTTCTTTTAAATTCGTTTAAATCATACTCATTTTTTATACATTTCCCTATAGTAATATATAATCATCGAAGGAAGCAAAGACGAGCGGAAAACCTTTGATAGATGAATAAGACTTTAACATAAAACTTTTTCATAATATTAATGCCGGGTGACCTCACAAGGGTTGTCCGGCATCCTCCCGTTTTAGGGGGTATTTTTTATTTTCAGGCGATTTTTTTATTTAAAGCAAAATTCCCGTAAGACCCATATATATGGTATAATCAGAAATGTTTGGGCAACACTTTTCAAGTATATTATTGCCGTTATAAAGAATTAAAGAGGAGAATAAAAATATGGCACAGAATCCTGTAGTAACAATAGAGATGGAAGACGGCTCGGTAATGAAGGCAGAGCTTTATCCCGAGATAGCACCTAATACAGTTAATAACTTTATCAGCCTTATAAAAAAAGGCTTTTATGATGGAGTAATCTTCCATAGAGTAATAAACGGATTCATGCTCCAGGGTGGAGACCCGGACGGCAACGGCACAGGAGGTCCCGACTATAGCATAAAGGGTGAGTTTGCTTCAAACGGCTTTAAAAATGATTTAAAGCATGAGCCCGGTGTACTTTCAATGGCAAGAACCATGATGCCTAACAGTGCCGGCAGCCAGTTCTTTATTATGCATAAGACTTCTCCCCACCTTGACGGAGAGTATGCTGCATTTGGTAAAGTTACTGAAGGTATGGATGTAGTTGAGAAAATTGCTACTACAGAGACAGACTTCAGGGACAAGCCATTAAAAGATCAGAAGATGATAAAGGTGACGGTAGATACATTCGGTGTGGACTATCCCGAACCTGAAAAGTACGGACCGAGAAGATAATACAGGTAATCAGAGGGCATCATTTTGACATTATTTTTGTCCGCAAAACAGATAGTGGATCTGCTGTATCAGTTTAAGTTTCTGGATTACATAATGGTAGTTGCGGCAGCAGGACTGGTAGTTTATAAGGCAGTTAAGGAATACAGGGTATCGGGCGAGAAAGGCTTTGCAGGTTATGTGCTTAATACTGTAAAGAAGAATTTCTGCCTGACAGACGCTTTAATAATGATACTGGCTGTGCTGGTCGGATTGTCCCTCCTTAGAAACCTTGACGGATTTGCGGAAGCCTGCGCAATAGAGTCGGCGTTTCTTGTATATCTGCTTGGACGAGTTTATGGTAAAGAAGTGCTAAACGCAGGGAAGAATCTGGCGTATGTGGGGTATGGAATCATATATGTTAATGGGGGATACTATCTTGTTAAATGCATAGATTATTATTCTCACGAAGGGTACCCGTTTCCTCATCTTGGGGATCTCAAAAACAGTGGAGCACTGTATTATTATAAGACTGATCTCGGTATAGCCATATTATTTGCAACGGTATTTATATATTGTTTCAGCAAAGCATTGATAGCAAAATATATAACCATATTCATAGTGAATGTGGCCTTTTTATTTCATACGTATGCCAGGACGAGTCAGGCAATATATATATTATTCCTGACAGGCATATGTATCATCGAAATAAGTAAGTATATAAAAAAATCAAAAATAAACAGTCATAAAAAAGCTGAAAATCCCAACAACAATAAGAAATTAAAGATAACAATAACCGGCTGCGCCGTCGTTAGTATGGTAATAATATTAATCGGAATGGTTTTGTTGCATGTGTCTCCGGTTAAGAAAAAGCCTTACAGTGACCTGGTGATATCCGATGATGTAGCGGAAAAGATAGAAGATATTTTTCACTCAAGGCAGATTATATGGTGGGATACATTTCATTTTATGATGAATTATTCACCTGTAACAGAACTCATCGGAGTGGATATAGATAAAGATTCATTTGCACTGCACAACAGTGAACAGATGATGTCTCACTGTATGTATCTCACGATTATTTTCGGACTTGGATTTGTCGGATTCATTGTATTTATCTGTCTTATGTGGACTGTTTTTTACAAGTTATTAAGCTTGGACCGTTCGGAACGGACGATGAAATTACTGCTATTTTCTTCATTTGTCATTTTCCTGATAATGGGCCTCACCACAGACGCTTTTGAATATACTCAGATCAGCTGGTTCCCGTTCATATTTGCGGGAATGGCAGTAAGCGAAGCAAAGATTAATGAATAAACCGGAGACAAGCTCCATACTCGGTGTAAATGTTGCAATCACCGATATGAAGCGCGCCATCAATTACATAAAGGATAACAGGGAAGCATTAAAGGGCGAGTATGTATGCTTTACAAATGTACATACTACGGTTATGTCCTATGAGAATCCTGGGTATAGAAGAGTTCAGAACAGTGCCCATGTCTGTATGCCGGACGGATCACCACTTTCATATATTCAGCGTCTGCGTGGATATCAGAATGCGAGACAGGTTGCCGGTCCGGACTTTATGACGGCGCTTTTTAAAGCGACTGAAAATACTGACTGTTCCCATTATTTCTTTGGCGGCAGTCAGGAGACGATAGACAGATTAAAAAAAGTATTAAAAGAGAAATATCCGGGTCTTAAAATAGCCGGTATGGAATCTCCCCCGTTCAGACCTTTATCTGAAAAAGAAGATGCAGAGGCAGTAGAGCGTATCAACAGCAGCGGAGCTGACTTTGTCTGGATAGGTCTCGGAGCTCCCAAGCAGGAGGAGTGGATGCAGGCTCATAAGGGCAGGATAAACGCTGTAATGCTTGGTGTAGGTGCAGGCTTTGACTTCCATGCTGGAACAGTTAAGCGTGCTCCAAAATGGATGAGAGAGCATTATCTTGAGTGGCTTTACCGTCTGACCCAGGATCCCTCAAGACTATGGAAGAGATATGTGACGACCAATGTTAAGTTTGTCTCATATATATTCAGAAATGCAGTCACAGGGGAAGAGCATATTAAGGATGATAAGAGGAAACTGCTTATATATGCCCACTATTACTATCCTGATGTGGCTTCCACAGGCCAAATATTAACCGATCTGGCAGAAGGATTAAGGGACAGATTTGATATCACGGTTATCTGTACGGTGCCTTCGTATGACGGCAGAGTGGCTGCAAAATATAGGACTCATAAGTATTATCATGAGAATATAAACGGGATAAAGGTCATCCGTGTCCGGGTTCCGGAGTTTAGGAAATCAAATAAGCTGAGCCGTATTAACAATATTACGAGCTACTTCTTTTCCGCTATCAGCGCGACTCTCAGGGTAGGCAGGACTGATTATGTATATTCCATATCCCAGCCTCCTATCATGGGTGGAGTCCTCGGTGTAATTGGTTCGCGACTTAAGAAAGCAAAGTTTATCTACAACATACAGGATTTTAACCCTGAACAGACCATGGCTGTAGGATATTTCAGTAATAAGGCCTTGCTTAATACGGTGATGGCCATTGATAAATACAGCTGCAGAAAGGCGGATAAGGTCATCGTCGTCGGCCGTGATATGGTAGATACTCTTAAAAACAGATTTAAGGGTGAGAAAAAGATTCCGTCATATACATGTATAAATAACTGGATCGACGAGCAGGAAATCAAGCCGCTTTCGAGGGATAATGAAAAGATTAAAGAGCTTCGGCAGCAGTACGGATTGGATGATAAATTTGTCATCATGTATTCCGGTAATATAGGACTTTACTATGACCTTGTTAATATCATGAAGGTCCTTAAAAAATTTAAGGAGAATGATAAGGTTGCATTCCTCCTTGCAGGAGAGGGCTCTGTAAAGGAACGCCTGGAAGAATATGCAAAAGAAAACAGCCTTAAAAATGTAATCTTTGCATCATATCAGGAAAAAAAGCAGCTGGCATATAGCCTCGGCCTTGCAGATGTACATTTCGTGGTAAATTCCAAAGGCATCAAAGGTGTCTCGGTACCCAGTAAACTCTATGGTGTCATGGCATCTGGTCGACCGGTACTCGGTATCCTGGAGGAGGGCACAGAGGCCCGTACCATCATAGATGAAGCACAGTGTGGTATCAGTGTGGATCCCGGGGATTATGATGCAATAGAGAAGCTCATAAAGACATTTATAGATATGGACAGGGACAAGCTCGAGGAGATGGGTAAAAAAGGCCGAAAGTATCTCGATGAGTACCTGACCAGGGAAATATCCATAAGAAAATATGGTGAAACGATCGGGAGCCTGTAAATAAAGAATAATGACTTTATTTTTATTCCTAAAACAAATTACAGACATGTTTTACTCTGTCAGGTGGATCGACTATCTGATGGCAGGATTCCTTGTCGTACTGATACTATATCAGGGATGGATGATACTACCGAGAGAAGGAGAGGAAAGGTTAAAGTACAAACCGGTACTTCCGGATGTATTTATCATCCTGATTTCGGTTCTTCTTGTTTTAAATATTATGACAAGAGGAAATATGAATGTATATCAAAGTGCCAAAGTATGTACGGCACTGATGATGTATCTACTTGGTCGTATGGCATATAAAAGAGCGGGAGAGAGCACATCATTTCTGGCTGTCAGCTCATATATTGTAATATATGTGAATGTAATCATAAGGTTTGTAAACCTTGGATATCCCGGATTTTTTGAAATGAGTGCGACAGACAATGGTATGTACTATTACGGTACAGACCTTGCTTATGCCATGCTGACCGGACTTATATTTGTCGGAATGTACGGTAAAAACAATATCCTGAAATTTTTCACGATATTCGTGGTATGTCCGTTTATGATATTAAGTTGTGTAACCGGAGTTCAGCATATACTCATGTGGGTAGTATATGTGATACTATTCCTGTTTATGTCAGAGAGAGCGGTAAAGAGGCGTAAATTTACAGACTTTTTATTACCGTTTATGATACTCCTGATGCTGGCAACGATAGTTATATTGAATATACCGGCATTTACAGGTGATGAATCCAATATATTGATAGACATTTTTAACCATTTAAAGATTTCTACTGAAAACTTTGTCAGAAGATATGCCGGATGGACTGATATTATGAATGAAATCAGTAGTTCAGATAGCATTTTGTTGAAAGTATTCGGTGTGGGAAATGCAACAGATAAAAATGTATCGAGTCTTTATATAGGAATTATTTATTCACTGGGATATGTAGGTCTGGTTATGTTTTTTCTGTTCATAATCAGTATCGCCGGATATGCCGTAAAGATTTATGACAGACGGACATATTACGTGACAGTTATGCTGGCAGTATTATTCCTCGGAACAGGAATTAATGTATTTACAATAGGTTTTACTCAGATGTCATGGTTCCCCTTGCTTTATGCAGGTATGGTAGTAGGTGCGGCAAATAATGCAGATAAATAAAGATATAATAAAGGAGCAAAGATGTCATTAACCGATAAATACAAAGTAATAGAATTCCCTGAGATGGGAGACGAGAGAGGAAATCTCGTCGTAGTAGAGGGTGAACAGCTGGTACCCTTTAAGATAAACCGTGTGTTTTATATGTACGGATCTGATGATACGGTAGTCAGGGGTCAGCATGCCAACAGGGAATCGGAGTTTGTATTAATAAATGTCAGTGGTACCAGTAAGGTGAGAGTCACCGATGGCAGGGAGGAAGCGGTAATAGAGCTCAATAAACCTCGTATGGGTCTGTATCTGTCTACAATGCTCTGGAAGGATATGTATGATT
>DFKO01000104.1 GCA_002373855.1 Lachnospiraceae bacterium UBA3643 | reverse complement strand
CTCAAACATACCTGTGTAAATGTTTGTATTTGTCGGTGTCTTTGAACCGAAATACTGGCAGAGGGATTTTGTATCATTATCTGTAGCAAGCTCTTCAAGTGCAGCAAAATCAATATTTTCATTAATGTGAGGCACCGGTACAAAGGGCTCTTCCTCCGGCACATCATTATCAGAAACCGTATTCTGAGATACAGTGTTTACCGATGCGGAAACCAGGCTGAGCGCACTGTTGTCAACAGTGGTCATAGTATTGATCTCTTCACCCGATCTGATACCAAGGAAGTACGACGCACTCTCCACAACAGTGGTGGTCATCGCACCTATCCTAGCCGATGTCGTATCGGTATCTGCCATAGAGTTGTTGAGCGCATAATATGCCGATACTCTGTCTGTACCGCCGAGTCTGATAAGGCCGACTGCCATAAACCAGAACAGCACAACAGCTATCAGTGAGAATCCATGGAGAGGCAGGTAGTAACCCTTGCCCATCTTTTTGTTCATCCAGAAGAATATGATAAAGGCGATGATCGGAACAGCTATGATAAGCATATATCCGACTGCACCTTTGACCGTATCTATCAAAGCCCAACCGAAATTGCCTGCCGCATCCGTACCCATTCCCATCAGATTAACAGACAGGAGGGAACCAAAGTTTCTAAAGTAAATAAGCTGGGCAATATAGTAAATGCAAAGAACCAGCGTTAATAAAGAAAATACTATTTTATTTATCACCTTATGCTTCTTTGCAAATCCGCAAAGGGTTGTAAATACTGCTGCCTGGGCAGGTACAAACAATAAAAACCAGAGATTTCCCGGCTGGATTTTTTTTGAAATAATGAATCTTAATATTACTTCACAGAATACGATGAGACCGGAGAAAAATCCAAAATATGCAAGGAGCGGTTTTATATCTGCCCTGATCTTTGCAAAGAATCCCGGTTTTTCTTCTTTATCTTCACCGGCAAGTTCCTCATCATCTTCTTTATCAAGATCTATTATCCCCTGTTTGTTTCTGTTTTCATTCATCTCTTTTTCGAGAAGTCTTGTTGCCACATCCTCAGAGACATAATCAACATTTTTCTCTGTCTCTTCTTCAGTGGATACTTCATCAAATTCATAATCGAAATCGTCTTCTGCCTTTATACTCTCCGGCTCCCCGGTCTTTTCCTTAAGCTCCTCCTGAATATCAGAGAGCTCAACTGTTGTTCCTACGGGGTCGTCAAGAAAACCGGTGATATACTCTTTTTCCGGTCCCCTGAAAGCAGGTGTTTTATTTTTTGATTCCTCGTTAATTTCGCTCATACTAAAACTTTCTTTAAATATGATTAACAGTAATATAGTTATATAAAGCTAACCCTACTATTATATATCATATTTTCTATCTATGTAACATACAAATTTAATAAATCCTTATGATTCAAGATACTCTTTCATTAACTTATAGTTAATAGCTGCGTCATGATATCCCTGTAGATAGAGAACCTTGAGTTTCTTTACGTCCTTCTCAATCCTGTCGATTTTGATGATTGACTCAGGGCGGAATACAAACACCTTTCCGTCAGCCTCAAGCTGCTCTATGTACTCAAGAGCCCTGTTATATCTGATATGACGCTTTTTCATATCTTCAACAAGTCCGGGATAATTACGATATATAAATTTAATGAGGCCCATACTCGATGTGGGCTTTTTCTCATATCCGAGAGGTCTTGTCAGTACGATGACATTTTTATCATGACCGTCATGTATAGATTTCTTAATAGGGATGGAATCTGCCATACCGCCGTCGAGATACTCCCGGCCTCCTATCTTTACCGTTCTTGATACAAGGGGCAGTGATGCTGATGCCTGGACGGCAACTATATCCCTGCGCATCTCCTTAAGTCTTATGTATCTGGGCTTTCCTGTCACAATATCTGTGACTACCACGTGACCGGTACCCCTGCATTTGGCAAATGCCTCATAATCAAAGGGATCAAGCTCATTTGGTATTCTGTCATAGCACATGTCTACGTTAAACAGATCACCTGTCTTTATAAGTGAATATGCACTGCAGTAATATTTATCTTTAAGATATTCCGTGCTGACCCTGAAAGCTCTGCCCGGCTGATTTGAGAGATAACTGCAGAGGTGACATGCACCTGCCGATACACCGTAGATATCCTCAAACATGATTCCTTTTTCCATAAAGAAATCAAGGATACCCGCTGTATAGAGTCCTCTCATTCCGCCGCCTTCAAGTACCAGTCCTGCTTCATAAAACATAGCTTTTTTCCCTTCCTATTAAGGAAAAAAGGGTGCGTCTTCCCCTTATGACAACATACCATAAGAATCGAACGCCCCTTTTTTATACATTTACAGGATATTCCTGTTATTTATTGCTAAGATACTCGTGGATACCCTTTGCTCCGGCTTTTCCTGCTCCCATTGCAAGGATCACGGTTGCAGCTCCGGTTACGGCATCACCGCCGGCATATACGCCGTCTTTTGTCGTCTTGCCGGTTTCTTCCGTTGCTATTATACATTTCCTTCCGTTTATTTCAAGTCCCTTTGTCGTAGATGAGATAAGAGGGTTAGGCGATGTTCCAAGCGACATGATCACCGTATCCACATCAATCACAAACTCTGAGCCCTTTACCTCTACAGGTCTTCTTCTGCCTGATGCATCGGGCTCGCCAAGCTCCATTCTGATACACTCGATACCCTTTACCCAGCCGTTTTCATCTGCGAGTATCTGTGTCGGATTGGTGAGGAGATCAAAGATGATACCCTCCTCCTTGGCATGATGCACTTCCTCAACTCTGGCGGGAAGTTCAGCTTCCGAACGGCGATATACGATATGTACCTCTGCTCCGAGACGGAGTGCTGTTCTGGCAGCGTCCATTGCGACATTACCACCGCCGACTACTGCTACCTTTTTACCTCTCATAATAGGTGTTGTTGAGTTCTCATCAAATGCCTTCATGAGGTTTGATCTGGTCAGATACTCATTTGCAGAGAATACACCGTTTGAGTTTTCTCCGGGGATTCCCATAAACTTGGGAAGTCCTGCTCCGGATCCGATAAATACAGCATCAAAGCCTTCATCTTCCATGAGCTGGTCGATGGTCGTAGACTTACCGATCACTACGTCTGTCTCTATCTTTACACCGAGTGACTTAACGTTCTCGATTTCCTTTGCAACTACCGCATCCTTGGGGAGACGGAACTCAGGTATACCGTATACAAGTACGCCACCTGCCTTGTGGAGTGCCTCAAATATTGTCACATCATAGCCAAGCTTTGCAAGATCGCCGGCACAGGTAAGTCCTGCCGGGCCCGATCCGATCACGGCTACCTTTTTGCCGTTCTTTTCCTTTGCACCAACAGGCTTAATGCCGTTTTCTCTAGCCCAGTCAGCTACGAATCTCTCTAGCTTACCTATAGAGAGCGCCTCGCCCTTGATGCCTCTGATACATTTACCCTCACACTGGCTCTCCTGGGGACATACACGTCCGCATACTGCAGGAAGTGCAGATGATTCACTAATTATCTTATATGCTTCCTCGATATTGCCAAGCTTAACCTGCTCAATGAATCCCGGGATATTTATCGATACGGGACATCCCTTTACGCACTGTGCGTTCTTGCAGTTTATACATCTGGTTGCTTCGCACATTGCTTCTTCTTTATTATATCCGAGGCAAACCTCGTCAAAATTTGTTGCTCTGACCTTAGGGTCCTGCTCCCTGACGGGAACTTTCTTAAGTACATCTGTTTCCATTATTATCTATTCCTCCTGACAGGGTTAGTTACCGCAGTTTCCACATCCGCCATGATGTGTATCGCCTTCTTTTGCCTTAAGGTATGCTCTGCCTTCTGCAGTCTTGTACATTGTCTGTCTGCGCATAGCCTCGTCAAAGTTAACCTTGTGTCCGTCAAACTCGGGACCGTCAACACATGCAAACTTTACTTCATCGCCTACTGTCACACGACAAGCACCGCACATACCTGTTCCGTCTACCATGATAGGGTTGAGTGAGACGATCGTAGGGATATTAAGCTCTTTTGTCAGCTTGCATACAAACTTCATCATGATCATGGGACCGAT
>DFKO01000232.1 GCA_002373855.1 Lachnospiraceae bacterium UBA3643 | reverse complement strand
ATGATTTGTCGCATCTGACAAACAGTTTTTCCTCGACATTGTTTATGACGCTGTCATAGTAATTAAATGACATGCCCATCTCGCCCTCATGATCGCCACGGTTCATATATCCGTAAACACAGAAATATATATTTCCCGTCTCATCAACCGAGAGTATCTCTATATCAGATTCCCGGTGGGCATCCCGCAGATCTGTCTCTTTTCCGTCTTCATAAAAACCATAGACATTGACTATGCTTTTATTTACCGAATTGTATGAATATAATCTGCCGCAGTTTACAAATGCCAGCTGATTGCCGTCTGCACTCTCGGCCATCTCCACATTTTCGTCTGCGATACCGAGTACTATCTTGTTGTTATTTATGATACCTGTAGACAGTGAGAATACCTGCTCCATCTCCCTGTCATACTCCATCATATGCATTCGCTCGGTGCCCTCAACTATACGGTAGTAATCGTTGCACCTGTAATATACTTTTTTATCTTCCTCACCGGTAGATACAAAATATTCTACTTCAAGAATTGCCGATGTCCTGTCTATCTCTCTTAAGTATGTATGGAGTTCTCCCTCAAGGCTGACACCGAGACCTCCCCATGTCACCTGGTTGATGGATGAGTGGATATCCACATGATGAAATGTTGTATTATCACCTTTCGAATTGCTCTCCATATATGTGGGGAGCTCAGCCGCCGCCCTCACTATGTCAAAAGATGTATCCGTAAAATAATATGCAAAGTCAATTTTCTCTTTTGTATTGTAATCATCCGCCTCGATGATCCTCGTATAATAATTGATCACCCTGCCGGAATCACTCTCAAGCTTTATACACAGGGAGTACTGAGTGTACTCCTCTATAAGATCCTTTAAGTAAATATCCGCTGTTATGGTCCCCTCGTTGTTCAGATAGTCATATATCTTGGCATCTTCTATCAGATGTCCGTCGGTGATATCCCGGAGTTCATATGTCATGCCTGCTATGCCCATACCGTAAGTCTGCGCTATAAAGCTCACTTTTCTGCCGGGCATAAGGGGAGTCAGGCCATCCCTTATCCTGGTGATATCCATTTCATTTGCATATCCGTAGGATGTATTAAATTTTGATCCGTCATATACAAAATCAAGCACAGGAAAAGTAGCTCCCTGGAGAGTCATGGTCATATCCCTGTTGCCACGATTCATAAAGGAACTGAATACTATCACCGATACGACAAATATACCGATCGAATATAATATTTTGATTATTACTTTTCCGAATTCCATGTAAATTGCGCATTACCTGCGCATAAAAGACACAGACGGGCAAAAGTGTTACCCCTGCCCGTCTGTGCTACTTAACAAATAAATTATCTGATAACGTTTATTCTGGCCATTGCCCTGAGCAGTGCTGCCGTAGCTCTGTCCACATCTGTGCCTGTCGCTTTTTCCGAGAGACGCTTTTCAGCTCTCTCCTTTGATCTCTCGGCACGCTCCTCGTCTATCTCGTCAGGCCACTCGATAACCTCTGCGAGGATGGTTACCCTGTCACCAAGTATCTCGACGAATCCCTCATGGAGAGCAGCTTTCTTCACTGTCTTTTCTGAGTCAGCCATATAAATATTCAGTACGCCGGGTTTTATGATTACTGTGGTTGGTACATGGTTTTTGTATATACCAATCTCACCCTCGGTGGTATTAAATTCTACCATCTCCACATCGTCCTCGAAGAATACCCTCTCCGGCGTAACGACTTTTAGTTTGAATGCATCCATTACCTTTTCTCCCGGTGTCTAATAGTTAACTGTTGGCACGCGCTATAACCTCATCAATGGTACCGGCACTTAAGAAGCATCCTTCAGGAATGTTGTCATGCTTTCCTTCGAGGATCTCCTTGAATCCGCGGATTGTCTCAGATACAGGTACATACTTTCCTTCCATACCTGTGAACTGTGTAGCAACGAAGAAAGGCTGAGAGAGGAATCTCTGAATCTTTCTTGCTCTTGATACGACGATCTTATCATCTTCTGAGAGCTCGTCCATACCGAGGATGGCGATGATATCCTGAAGCTCTTTATACTTCTGGAGTATCTCCTGAACACCTCTGGCTACCTTGTAATGCTCCTCACCTACGACTCTGGGGTCAAGGATTCTTGATGTGGAATCAAGAGGGTCAACGGCCGGGTAGATACCCTGCTCAGCGATCGATCTTGAGAGAACCGTAGTTGCATCAAGGTGAGCGAATGTAGTAGCGGGAGCCGGGTCTGTAAGGTCATCGGCAGGTACGTATACAGCCTGAACCGATGTGATAGATCCGTCTTTTGTTGATGTGATACGCTCCTGGAGAGCACCCATCTCTGTCTGAAGTGTAGGCTGGTAACCTACGGCAGAAGGGATACGTCCGAGCAGAGCCGAAACCTCGGAACCTGCCTGAGTGAATCGGAAAATGTTATCGATGAAAAGGAGCACATCCTTTCCACCCTTATCACGGAAGTACTCTGCCATTGTAAGTCCTGTAAGGCCTACTCGCATTCTCGCTCCCGGGGGCTCGTTCATCTGACCAAATACCATGGCTGTCTTGGCGATAACGCCTGACTCGCTCATTTCGTTGTAAAGGTCATTACCCTCTCTTGTACGCTCTCCAACACCTGTGAATACTGAGTATCCACCGTGCTCTGTAGCGATATTTCTGATGAGCTCCTGGATAAGTACTGTCTTACCTACACCGGCACCTCCGAAGAGTCCTATCTTACCACCCTTCTGGTAAGGGCAGAGGAGGTCAACGACTTTGATACCTGTCTCAAGGATCTCTGTCTCTGTAGACTGCTCTTTAAACTGGGGAGCCTGTCTATGGATAGGCTCATATGCGGTTGCATTAGGGGCGGGCTTGTTGTCGATAGGCTCGCCAAGCACGTTGAAGATACGGCCCAGGCATTCCTCGCCGACAGGAACTGTAATAGGTGCTCCTGTAGCCTCTGCCTCCATACCACGCACAAGTCCGTCTGTAGGACCCATGGCGATACATCTGACTGTATCATCACCAAGATGCTGAGCAACCTCTACCACAAGGACTCCGCCATCAGATGTCTTTATCTTGATAGCTTCATTGATCTCGGGAAGACCATCCGTGAATTTGATATCAAGGACAGCTCCGATGATCTGTGTCAGCTTACCCTTTTTAATGTCTGCCATCTTGCTTTTCCTTTCAAAAAATCTAATAAATATTCGTTACGATATGGCATCTGCTCCGGCAATAATCTCCGTAAGCTCCTGCGTAATCGAACTCTGACGCGCTCTGTTGTAAAGAAGCGACAGTCTGTCAATCATGTCTGATGCATTGTTTGTAGCTGAATCCATCGCCTGCATTCGGGCACCGTTCTCACTGGCTACCGATTCTACCAACGCGCCGAACACAAGGCTCGTCACATACTTGGGTATAATCATATTCAGTGCTTCTTCGTCTTCGGGCTCGAAATTCATCGGTGCGTATACATCCTGTTTCTCCGTGATCTCAAGACTCGGTGAAGTCTCATCGAGATTTACGGGGAGCACCTTCAGCAGCGTCGGCTCGTGTACTACCGTGTTTTTAAAGAAGGTATATGCAAGATATATCTCGCCTATCTCTCCACTCTCAAATGCCGCGAGCAGATCGTTACAGATCTTTCTGGCATCATCGTATGTGGGCTCTTCTATCACATCGCAGTAATCTTTGGCTATCTCGTATCCGAGACGGTCCATTGTATCACGACCCTTTTTACCTATCGCATAAATCTTTGTATTGTCTTTTGTAAACGCCTCATTAAATGCGACAAGCTTGACTATGCTGGAATTGTAGCCTCCTGCAAGACCTCTGTTACCGGTTATCATGATCACCGCTTTCTTGTCGGAGCCGTTCTCCTTAAGATAGTGGTGATTGATTGTACCGGACTTTGAGAGAATGGAGTTTACCGTTTCATAAATACATTTGAAATAAAACTGGCTCTGCTCCGCTCTCTGTTTTGCTCTCTGCAGCTTTACTGTGGAAACAAGCTTCATGGCTTTCGTAATCTGCTGTGTACTTTCGACACTCTGACGACGACGCTTTATGTCTCTCATTGAAGCCATAGTCTGTTTCTCCTATATATCTGACCTGTTGTTCCTTATATGAAATCCAATTTACTTAAAGTTTTCCTTGAATTCCTTGATTGCCTTAATGAGCTTCTCTTCAGTCTCATCATTGATAACCTGCTCATTCTTTATTGACTCAGGTATCTCGGGATACTTGGTCTTAATAAAGTCAAACAGTTCATCCTCAAATCTGAGGATATCCTCTACTGCTACGTCGAGAAGGTACTTCTTTGTAGCTGCATAGATGATGATGACCTGATACTCAACGGGCATGGGCTTGTACTGAGGCTGCTTAAGCATCTCTCTGATTCTCTCACCCTGTGCAAGACGCTCTTTTGTATCTGCATCAAGGTCTGAACCAAACTGTGCAAATGATGCAAGCTCTC
>DFKO01000212.1 GCA_002373855.1 Lachnospiraceae bacterium UBA3643 | reverse complement strand
AGCTTCTGAAAACATCATACAAGGTCAGCTATGATTGATGAGAAAAAAACAGATAAGAAAAAGGACTTAAAGTCCCTGCTCATATATCTCGCCCTTTCCTTTGGACTTGCATGGGCGTGGTTCCTTGTATTTATTAAACCCGGAGAAACATGGGAGAGTATCGGATCATATAAGCAGAGTTTTGTGGCTCTCGGAATGCTGTTTCCTTTTATTGCAAATATGCTTACAAGGAAGATTACAAAAGAGGGGTATTCATTAAAAGGTGATAATCCACTGATGTTTGGGATAAATCTTAAGGACAGGAAGATTATTCTCTATATCATGGCTATTTTGCTTCCGTGGTTTTATACAGAGCTCAGAATAGGTCTGGATTTGCTGCTTGTTTCGGGCTTATACGATCCCGGTTATTACATGGAACTGGAAATTTCGAAAAGAGAACTCATTTCATTTCCGGTTGCAGCGATTGTATCCGGTACCTTTTTCTCTTTTGCCGCATTTGGAGAGGAAGCCGGTTGGCGCGGATATATGATGCCGAAACTCATGAAACTGATGGGTAAAGGCAAAGCAGTAATAATCGGCGGTATTATCTGGGGAATCTGGCATGCGCCGCTTACATGTATCGGTCACAATTTCGGTACGGATTATCCCGGATTTCCGTATGTGGGAATACTGGAAATGTGTATTATGTGTACACTTATGGGAATGATACTAACATTTGTTACTGTTAAATCCGGTTCAGTATGGCCTGCAGCAATTATGCATGGAGTGAATAATGCAGGTCCCAGTATCCTGGCAGGCTTTGCCAATTATGACAGGATCGGGGAGGGCAAAATGCTTTTTCCGGGGCTTTTTGCCATGATTATAAGCATGTTGGCGGTTATCATAATATGTGTCCTTTTGGAGAAATTTAAGATGATAAAAAACTGATTTTATGTTAGAATACAATAGAGGGTTTGCAGGTGGGCATGATACCCACCTGTTTTTGCATAAAGTATATGGTAAAGTGAGTTTAACCAGGGGAGATTTTGCATGACGGGTCATGATGGGATTGTTTCTAAAATAGCAGAAGCGTTATTCGTTGACTATTCTAATGTCTTTTATGTCAATGCGGTTACAAATGAATATATAGGATATGCTGTGGATGCCGATCATCACATTCTCGTGGAAGATAAGAGTGGAGATGATTTTTTTGCTGATCTGATCACGGACTCGGAAAATCTCGTATATGAGGATGACCGTCATATATTTGTCGCGGATATTCAGAAAGAAAATCTGTTTAAAAAAGTATTAAACGGTGAGATGAAGAGCATAGATTACCGTCTGATGATTGACGGTAAACCTGTATGGTACAGACTCCGTGTCATGAGAGTTAATGACACAAAGCAGGATGAGTATCTGGTTCTCGGTGTGATCAATATCGACAAGGAAGTCCGGTTCAGCGAAGAGAGAAAAAGACTTGAGAGAGAAAGAGAAAAGTTTAACCAGATAGCTGTTCAGTTGGCTTCTCATTACAGCACTATCTTTTATGTGGATGCCGAGACTGATAAATATGTACAGATATCAGATACCAATTTGTATGACATACTCGATGTACCCAGAAAAGGTAACAAGTTTTTTGAGGAATCGACACTTAATGCAGCTCGTGTGATCTACAGTGAGGACCGCCAGAAGATAAAGGAAGTCTTTAACAAGAAAAATCTTCAGAAGCTTCTGGAGGAAAAAAATGTCATAACCCTGGATTACAGGATCATGCTTAATAATGAACTTGTCTATACCAGGATGAACGCCATGTACACAAAGGACAGGAAGTATTTCCTCTTTTGTATAGAGGACAGGAGCAGAGAGGCAGAAATTGAGAAGGAACTCAATGATGCAAATGAAAAGAATGTAATCTTCGGGCAGATAGCCGAGAGTCTGGCTTCATATTACAATACGATTTACTATGTAAATATGGATACAAACGGATATCTGGAGTTTTCTGCAACAGATGCATACAAGAGCCTTGACATAGCAACGAGCGGAGGGGATTTTTTTGAGGAAACTCAAAAAAATATAAAAAGGGTAATATACCCTGATGACAGAGAGTTTGTCCAAAAGGTTATGAACAAGGAGTACATCTTAAAGCAGATGGAAGGCAGAAAGATGTACATCGCCAAGTACAGATTGGTGATCAACGGTGAGGCCAGACATACAAAACTCTCCATAATATGGGCAAGTGATAAAAATCACCTTATTGTGGGAGTGGAGGACATAGACGATCAGGTACGCCGTGAGGAGTCGGTAAACAAAGACTTAAGGGATGCAAGGGTTCAGGCCATAATGGATGAACTGACCGGAGTCAAAAACAAGAACGCATATAAGGAAGCAGAAGATCAGCTTCAGTATGCGATGGATGTGGGATATGTTTCCGGCTTTGCCATTGTTGTATGTGATCTGAATAACTTAAAGAAGATAAATGATACTCTCGGTCATAAAGTCGGGGATGAATACATCAAGGGAGCAAGCAAGATAATATGCGATGCCTGTAAACACAGTTCCGTATACAGAATCGGAGGAGATGAGTTTGTCGTGCTGATGATGGGTGAAGATTATGATAACAGAGAGACCATCATAGAGGGTATCAAAGCCAGGGTGATAGAAAATCTAAGAGAAGGCGACAAGCCTGTAGTTGCAGTCGGATGCTCCGAGTTCAGACCCGGCAGGGATAAAAAGGTTGAAGATATCTTTGACAGAGCGGATGTCGCGATGTATAAAAATAAAAAATGGCTCAAAAATGACGCTGATAAATAATGAATAGCAGGAGGATGAATTTATGGCATGTTTTCTCGTATCGGTAGCAGAGGCTGCTGTAGTAAAGGTGATGGAATCATCACAGCTTAAAAAAGAAGTAAAGCTTGCAGAGAGTAATGAATTAAGTGAAGCGGTTACGTCAGATGTAAAGATCCCGCTCAGCAGAAAACTTAAATGGCTCCGCAATCTCCTCCTTGGAGGTTCGGTCCTCCTTTTGTTTGAACATATATGGCACGGCGAGATAGTTCCATGGTTTCCGTTCCTGACGGCCATGAACAATCCTGTCGATATGGCGGAGATGTTTAAGGAGATGGCAACTGTCGGCGTGACCATGGCTGTCCTTGTCACGATCGTATGGCTTGCAATGTGCAGGGTGGCTGATAAGATCGTATCGAAAGATTCCGATGAAGCCAAAGAAATGTAATTACAGTATACAGGGGAAATAGAAATGACATTATTAATAACGGTTATCGCAGCAGTAATCACTACAGCCATGTGGTATAAGGAAAAAGACAGGGATTATAAGCTCGATTTCCTTAGCATGATGCTCTGGGGAGCATCAATCATGTGGTTTGTGGATGCAATATTTGAATTTGCAGAGCTAAAAGCAGAGTACTTTAATCAGGCACCCATGGATATGCTAAATGATGCATTCCTTGGTCTTGCAGTATTAGCTCTTGCTCTTGTAATTTGGGTAGTGAACCTGTTGGTCTCAGATCCCCAGGGAAGAATTAAGAAGAGATTATCATCAAAGTAGTGAATGCAATAAAAAAACATGGGGTCCGACGCATTGCGCCCTCGCTTAGCGTTGGACCCCATGTTTTTTATTGCTCGCATCAACCAACCTTCGATGTAAACAGTCTGAACTTCTTTTATCAAACATAGGGCAAAATAACAAAGAATAATGGTAAAATACCATATCTTGTGGTATAATTTCACAAACTGGTATAAAAAAGAGTGGGAATTAGATGGATATAAGAAAGATTAACTACTATGGCTATGAAAAAGCCATATACAATGATTGCAAAGATCAGATACGGAGAACGAATCTGCGTCACGCATTTATTCTGAATACGTGGTTTTTTCTTGTGTCTCTGTTTTTCATGATCGTCCGTATAAACGATTCGATTCCGGGAAGCAAGAAGATTTTCCCCCAGTTCAATATGAACGGTCTCGACAGAGTGGTAATTTCCCCTGTATTCATATTTGTTATCTTTTTTGTGCTTTCGCTGGTTTTTGAGGTCTATCTTATAATGGCTTCAAAATGGCAGTTTATGAATGTCAGAATTATTCCATATATATGTATTTTTCTTATCGGATTTTTCGCTATTTTCGTCGGCATGGTTCAGTCATCAAAACCATCAACAATGTACCCTGTGGTAATAGTGCTTGTATCGGGACTGTTCATTGACACGATGCTCTGCATGATGTTGTCGCTGATAGTTATTAATATCCTTTATCTTTTTCCGATTCTTAAAGGCTTGTCTTTTATGTCATTGTCTGCAAAGCCGATTTCCATTGCCAATGAGGATATCTTTTATTCAATTCTGTTTTTCTCGCTCTGTATAGTTCTTCATTTCTTTATACAGAGGACACGTATAGGACAGTTTGGAATCTTCTGCAAAAATCTTCAGATTACAAGGGAACTCAGTGTGAAGTCCAGCTTTGATCCGTTGACCATGGTACTTAGCCGAGGACGATTCATGTCCATGGCATCGGAGATTATGCGTCTTGACCATGATGAATATATGGTCCTTATTCTGATGGACATAGATTTCTTTAAGCAGATTAACGACAAGCTCGGTCATCAGATGGGAGACAAGGTGCTCCAGATGGTCGGAGATTCCATAAACAAATTCCTCGTCGGCGACAGAGGTGAACTGGCAGATTATCCCGAACGTACAATGAAGAATAAAACTTCATTTGCAGGAAGGCTTGGAGGAGATGAATTCATCATTATGCTCCGTGGTCAGAGAACAAAAAAAGCAGCCGAGAAACAGATAGATGAATTTCTACAGAGACTGAATAGCATGGAGATTGAAGGTTTAAACGGAGTCCACTCATCAATTGGTGTCACGGAGATAAAGCCTGAGGAAACAGCGATTGATGAAGCGTACAGCCGGGCTGACAGGGCTCTCTATCGGTCGAAGGAAAGCGGCCGAAATCGTATTACCTTTGTGAGTGGGGAATGAGATTATGTTAGGTAGAAAAAAAGAAATAAAAAGTATGGATTTCATCACACTCTTTATAGGCGTGATTCAGGGAGGCATCCCGTCGTTCAGGGGACACTCCATTCAGGCCATGCATATTATGTCGGTATTTTATGACTGCCTTCCTTTCCGTTACAGGATTAAGATTAATAAGGATGACCTCATATATGCGGTTCTGTTTATTGATATTGGAAAGATGAGCATTCCTCCCGATATCAGAAACAAAGCCGGGAAGTTAAGCCCTGAGGAGCATGAAGTAATGAATAAATATGACAGCATAGGAGCGGACATGCTCGCTGACATATATCACCTTAAGGATATTGCGGGATGGCTGAGATATTACAGGGAACGAATAGACGGTAACGGACAGTATCATCTTAAGGATAAGGAGATACCCCTTGCCTCAAGACTCATGGCTATCGTTGATACATATCTTGCAATCACAATCCCCCAGGCTCACAGACCTGTAAAGAATCATGAGGACGCATTGTTTGAGCTTAGACTGGTGGCGGGAACCCAGCTTGACAAGGAACTGGTTGAGATATTCTGTGGAATATCCGACGACCTCATACTTGGAAGTATAAAGGAAGCAGACAGTGAGACCATTGCAATCCAGAAGTATATGATGAGCCAGGTGCCGGAAGAGACAAAAGAGTAGTATAATTAATAAAGTATAAAGGGAGAGGAAGCATATGAATATTAAAAAATTACTGATGACATCGCTGGCCGTCGTGTTTGCGTGTGTCATAACAGCGTGTGGAAATGCAGGAGGTTCATCAGACGTAATTAATCTGAAGATAGGTGTTTCTACAGGAGACAATGATCCCAGAAATATATCTGCCCAGATGTTTGCAGATGAGATAAGCGAGAGAACAGGCGGTATGGTTACCGCAACTGTATACGGATCCGGAGAACTTGGTGGAGATGCTGATCTGATTGACTCGATGACACTTGATTCAGGTGAAGTTGATATTATCATTACCGATGCATCAAATTTTGCCACATATGTTCCTTCCATGGGAATATCTGCAATGCCCTTCCTGTTTGACGATTTCGATATGGCGTGGGCGTTCATGGATGGAGACATTGAGGCAGAAGTTGAGGAACAGCTTCAGTCATACAATATAAGAGTATTGGCCCATTATGACAATGGCTTCAGATGTGTGACAAACTCAGTTAAGCCTGTAAATACTCCGGCAGACATGGACGACATGCTGATTCGTACTCCGGAGAATCCTGTAATCATGGCGACGATGGCTGCTCTCGGAGCAAATCCCCAGCCTCTGTCATTCTCAGAGCTTTATGATGCATTGGCTCAGGGAGTGTATGACGCACAGGAAAATCCCATTCCTGTAATCTACAATAATAATCTTTACGAGGTACAGCGGTATCTTTCGGTAACGAACCATATTTATTCCGGAATGTGCTTTGCAATATCAGAGAGTGCATGGAGCAAGCTTACAGATGAGCAGAAGGATATCATAAGCGAGGCGGCAGTTGCTTCCGCAGAGCATGATAGGGAGATGAACAGAACTCAGACAGATGAGCTTATATCAAATCTTGAGGATGCGGGAATGCTAATTAATTATCCTAACCTTGAACCGTTTGCAGAGGCTACAGCGTCAGTTCTTGATGACAACAGGTCAGTATACGGAGGCCTGATAGACAGAGTCATCGAGTGGAAAGCAAACTATTGAATAAAATAATATTTGGGGGTGGCTTCATTATTATATGGGGCCACTTTTTGTTTGTTGATTTTTTTATATCATTAAGGTAAAATTTATGTGTTTATCTATATTCTTAGGAGGATTTTATTATTATGAAAAAGAAATTACTTTCTGTTTTTCTTTGCTGTGCCATGGTATTTGGTATGGTTGCATGCGGCAGCGAGCCTGCAGGCAATACTGATGCCGGTACAGGCGCAAACGATGGTGCACAGGCAGACGGAGCTACATATACAGTAGGTATCTGCCAGCTCGTTCAGCACGATGCTCTTGATGCAGCTACTCAGGGATTTGAGGATGCTCTTACAGAGGCACTCGGCGACAGCGTTACATTTGATTTACAGAATGCACAGGGCGATTCTGCTACATGTACAACAATCGTAACAGGATTTGTTTCAAACAACTATGATCTCATCATGGCTAATGCTACACCTGCACTTCAGGCAGCTGTATCTGCAACAGATTCTATTCCCATTCTCGGTACATCAGTCACAGATTATGCTACAGCACTTGCGCTTGATTCATGGTCAGGCACAACAGGCATGAATGTTTCAGGTACATCAGACCTTGCACCCCTTGATCAGCAGGAGGATATGATCCTCGAGCTCGTACCCGAGGTTACAAAGGTTGGTATCATTTACTGTTCAGCAGAAGCTAACTCAGCTTATCAGGCTACAGAGATTGAAAAGTTCCTTGATGAGGACGGCATAGCTTACGGTGAGTACACATTTGCAGACTCTAACGATATGCAGGCAGTTGTCACATCAGCAGTAGCTGAGTGCGACGCTATCTATATCCCTACAGACAACACAGCAGCATCTAACATGACAATCGTTTCCAATATCTGCCAGCCTGCAGGTATCCCTGTAATCTGCGGTGAGGAAAATATGATGATGTCAGGCGGTCTCGCTACACTTTCAATCAGCTACTATGATATAGGATATGCTGCAGGTCAGATGGCTGTAGAAATCCTTACAAACGGAGCAGATGTATCTACAATGCCCGTTCAGACAGCATCTACTACTACAAAGAAGTACAATGCTGCCTATGCTGAAGCTATCGGCATGGAGATGCCTGAAGGCTACGAGGCAAACTAATTAGCGTTTATTGAAAGAGAGGATATAGACAGGTGATAGCATATTTTTCTTCACTTGATTTGACTGCTTTACTCAGAGCATGCCCGGGCGGTATAGCTCAGGGACTTATATGGGGTATCATGGCACTCGGCGTGTTTATGACATTCAGAATGCTCAATTTTGCAGACCTTACTGTGGACGGATCGTTTGCAACAGGTGGTGCAGTATGTATCATGCTGATTATGAAAGGATGCAATCCCGAGGTTGCGCTTATAGTTTCATTTGCGGCAGGACTTATAGCAGGACTTGTGACAGGTATACTTCATACAGTATTCGGTATCCCCGATATACTCGCAGGTATCCTGACTCAGCTGGGACTGTGGTCAGTCAACCTTAAATTACTGGGCGGCAAGTCTAATCAGGCGATCAACGTCAACCTGGTGACATTGCATATCACATCAAATGCCCGTTTCCTCTCGAGGACAATAATCATAATGGTCGTATTCTGTGCGATCTTAATAAGTATACTTTACTGGTATCTGGGCACGGAGCAGGGTTCTGCAATCCGTGCCACGGGTATCAACCCCAAGATGTCGAGAGCCCAGGGTATCAATACAGATGCTATGAAGGTTCTCGCACTTGCACTCAGCAACGGTATGGTAGCTCTTGCCGGTGGTATCCTGGCCCAGTTCCAGGGATTCGCCGATGCCAACATGGGCCGAGGTGCAATCGTTATCGGCCTTGCCGCGGTTATAATCGGAGAGGTTATAGGAGAGGCCATATTCAAGAAGGGTATGAACTTTATCTTAAGGCTTGGTTTTGTGGTAGTCGGAGGCGTTATTTACTATCTCGTATATGTACTTGTGCTCTGGCTCAAGTTCCCTGCAAATGACATGAAGCTTTTAACAGCCCTGGTTGTTGCGGCATTCCTCGCAGTACCTTACTTAAAGGAGAAAAAGAAGAGTTCATTCCACAAAGTTGCAAGAGAAAACAAAAAGAGCGGAATCATATCAGGAAAGGGGGAAGAATAATGCTTGAAGTAATAGATATTCACAAGACATTTAACCCCGGAACCATAAACGAGAAGGTGGCACTTAACGGTGTCAGCTTTACATTAAATGATGGTGATTTCTGTACCGTTATCGGTGGTAACGGTGCAGGTAAATCTACAATAATGAATGCAATATGTGGCGTTTGGCCCGTTGACTCGGGAGCAATCGTCATAGACGGAGATGATGTATCGGGACTCTCTGAGCATGAGAGAGCACCGTTCCTCGGCCGCGTATTCCAGGATCCCATGATAGGAACAGCAGCCGATATGCAGATTGACGAGAATATGGCGCTGGCAGCAAGACGTGGAGAAAAGCGTACACTCAGATGGGGTGTTACTGCTGCAGAGCGTGAAAAATATAAAGAGATATTAAAGACACTTGACCTTGGACTCGAGGAAAGACTGACTGCAAAGGTCGGACTCTTATCAGGCGGTCAGAGACAGGCGCTTACACTGCTTATGGCTACAATGAAGAGACCAAAGCTCCTCCTCCTTGATGAGCATACAGCTGCTCTCGACCCAAAGACTGCAGCCAAGGTACTTGAGACTACGGACAAGATAGTAAAACAGCATAATCTTACGACAATGATGGTCACACACAACATGAGAGATGCCATCGCCCACGGAAACAGACTTATAATGATGAATGAAGGGCACATAGTTATTGATGTCAAGGGCGAAGAAAAGGCAAAGCTCACTGTTGAAGATCTTTTACATAAATTTGAGGAGGTTGCAGGCAGAGATTCTGTCAGCGACCGCATGGTGTTGTCTTAAAAGTATAAGGAGGATCAAATTATGTTATTTGATGAGGTGACTTATTCGACGGACGCTGCCCTTCCGCCGCTTAAGGATTTAATCAGGCAGCTTGTGAGCGTGTCATTTGACGGACCCATATTTTATGTGATTCTATTGATAATCGCATGCTTTATCTGTTTTGAAGGATACGGTATCTACAAAATGGCGCTTGCCCTCATCGGTTTCTTTGTGGGATATACATTTTCCCATTCGATACTGCTTTCGTTCAATCTTACAAACGAGGAGATGCTTATCGGGCAGACTGTAATAGGTCTTATTCTCGGAGCTTTAGCATGGCTCTTTGTGCGGGCCGGTATATTTATTGCTGCATATCATCTGGCCCAGAGGCATCTGGCGGCATCAATTGTGCTGATGATCGCAAAAGAGCTTGATGTGAATGATACGACATTCATGATCTTCTCAGGTATCGCCGGTGTCATCGTTGCAATGCTCATCGCATTCCTGTCTGTAAAGGCGGAGCGACTGGTGATAGTAGTTGTTACGGCAGTTATCGGAGGATTTGCGTGTGTTGAATACTTAAGGCAGATAATGACTGTATTCCCGTATGATATGTCATTTATGCTTAATGCTCCGGAAGCGCTCTGGACATTAGGAAAGATATTCCTTGCAGCCGCAGGTGTCGGCATTCAGGGAGTAAAAAAGAGAGGGTAACCTCTCTTTTTTTACCATTATTGCCTATCATAAAAATAGGATTATTTTTGATTATTTTGCACATATTTTGAAAAAGATATGCTATAATATTGGGGAAATTTTATAAATAAACCAGGAGGTTTCTATGGGAAAGAAAAAAACTATTAAATTTAGTGTACTGAATCTAATGATCGGTCTGTTGCCGATGACGGCTCTTGCCATTGTTGTGATGATAATGGTAACACGAATTATAGCCGAGGAGGTTACCGAGCTTGAGACAGAAAAGCTACGGGCAGCTTCTCTGACTCTCGGAGAATATTTTGCCTATGATGTAAGAGAAAACGGATATGTTGATTATGATGAATATTCAGATCATGTATATGTCCAGATTCTGAAAGAAGTCGGGATTGATCTGACATTATTTGAAGGAGATACAAGACTTATCACATCCCTTAAGAATGAGGACGGATCATGGAATGAGGGCACTCAGGCCTCAAAGGAAGTATGGGATACGGTAAGTAAGGGAGAAGATTATACAGCAAAAAATCTTGTCATCGGAGGCGAGAAGTACCTCGTATATTACACACCGGTTTATGCAGACGATGCCGGGACAGAGGTCTGGGGTATGGCATTTGCCGGAACGCCCATGACTTCAATAACCGAAATGCAGCAGAAGGCTGCTTTTACCGTGAGCATAGTAACGATTGTATGTGTGGTAGTATTCGGAATAGTTGTATTTCTTATATCAAAAAGACTTTCAACTACGCTTAATGAACTTGCGAGCCATATCAAGATGCTTGCATCGGGTAATATCAGCCAGAAGAAGAGGATATCATCTGCATGTGCGGAATTTGATCAGGTGGCGGCATCGCTGGATGTTCTGCAGGATAAGCTGACAGATGCGATAGGCGCTATTTATCAGACCTCACAGGAACTTGGAGAGGCAGTCAATGTCGTAGACAGGCTTTCGGGCGAGAGCTCCGACGGTACAAATCAGATATCGAATGTCATCGGTCAGATGGCTGATACTGCCCAGACTATGGCTGAGAATGTACAGGATGCAAATTCTGCCATGATCAGAATGAGTGAGTCAATAGATAATATTGAGAATGCTTCTTCGTCTGCTTCCAACAAGGCGGCAGAGATGCGCAGCACCAATGAAGAAGCTCTTAACAAGATGCGTCAGGTCAATGAAAGTAATGACCGTTCTGTTGATGCCATTGCCAATATAGCAAGACAGGCTGAGAGCTGTAACGAGGCTGTTCAGCATATTAAGAATGCAGCCGATACCATAGCGGCTATTGCAGGCCAGACCAACCTGCTGGCACTTAATGCTTCCATCGAGGCAGCCAGAGCCGGAGAATCGGGAAGAGGTTTTGCGGTAGTTGCGGATAATATCAGAGAACTTGCCGAGCAGAGCAATAAATCTGCGGGAGAGATCGCCCAGTCGGTTCATGATGTTGTAACCAGAGTTCAGGAATGTGCAAGCATGGCGGCAGGAGCCAAGAAGATGATGGAGGAACAGAAAGAACTGGTATCCGGTGTTACTAACGGAATGAACGATCTGTCAGCTGCAGTTGCAGATGTTGCCGATCAGATACATGCGGTTTCGGATGATGTAAAGATATTGGATCATGAAAAGGATGCAATACTTAGCAATATCACGGATCTGTCTGCTATATCCGAAGAGAATGCAGCATCAGCAGAAGAGGTAGCTGCATCTGTTCAGGATGTGGCATCCGGAGTGGAAGGTACAAAGGGCGAGTCGGAGCAGATGAGAGGAATGGCTCAGGCTCTTTCAGACAAGATCAGCTTCTTTAGCTGATATGTATATTCGGCAGAGGCAAAGTGCTCCGAGAATGCGGAAGCACTGCCGGAAGCAATTGCAGTTACAAAGGCGGAGGCATAGTCCCCGCCTTTTGTGATTTCAGAGAGAAAGCCCGCGATCATGGCGTCGCCGGCACCTACAAAGTTTATGCATTTTCCCTTAGGAGCAGGCAGAGAATGAACTGTATCATATTCATCTATAAGCAGGGCACCGTTTTCACCGAGAGAGACAAGTACATTTAATGCACCGGCTTCTTTAAGTTTCATTGCATAGGGGATAGCGTCATCCCGTGTTTTTATATCTGCACCATATATTTCCGACAGTTCATGATGATTTGGTTTGATTAAAAAAGGATGATATTTAAGGGAACCTGTAAGAGCGTCGCCGGTTGTATCAAGTGTAAAACGGATACTTTTTTCTGACAGCATCTTACATATTTTTTCGTAGGTGCCCCGGGATACTTTTCCCGGGATACTTCCGGAGAGTACCATTATATCGTCTTTATCAAGGCGGCTGATTTTATCATACAGCATATCCAGAGATTTACTGTCAATGTCAGGACCGGCCCCGTTTATCTCGGTGCCCTCCGCATCTGCAAGCTTGATATTGATTCTTGAAAAACCTTCACTTAATCTGATGAAGTCCGTATTAATACCCACAGCTTTTATGTCAGATTCTATTTTGTCACCCGTGAATCCTGCTATGAATCCGAGAGCCGTACTATTCACACCAAGGTTATTAAGGACTATGGATACGTTTATACCCTTTCCACCTGCATATATCTCCTCTGAAACAGTCCGGTTTGTCATGCCTGTGTTAAAGGAGCCGGTTTTTATAATATAATCGATGGATGGATTGAGTGTAAGTGTGTAGATCATATGTGTTTCCCCACAAATCATTCATTTTTATTTAATGGCATTTTATCATATATATTATGAATAAGTACGGGTTTTCTGCTATAATTAAGCGTGTATGAAAAATTCTGATTATTACAGCAAAAAAAACAGAAAAATAAGGATGGATGAAAAGAAAGATAAAGTGCGTAAGACTCAGACGATGGTTCTCTTTGTCTTTTTTGAAGTGCTCATGCTTATGTGCGTGACGGGAGCACTTTTTTTATGGATATTAAAGCATATGCCGGAGAAGGAGCCGGACAGCAGTTTGCGCTCAGTATCGCCGGACAATGTCTCTGCTGACTATGTGCCGGAGGAAATCCCGGAGC
This sequence comes from Lachnospiraceae bacterium UBA3643, assembly GCA_002373855.1. Taxonomy (GTDB): domain Bacteria; phylum Bacillota; class Clostridia; order Lachnospirales; family Lachnospiraceae; genus NK4A136. Next base: position 288 of record DFKO01000212.1, on the reverse strand, counting down.
CCCAGGCACCGCCTGCTCTCTTGTCCCAGGAGGCAACTCCTACATCTATATCACTTACATGGGAGGATACCCTGTACGATACATATGCTGTATTTTACAAAGCTGACGGAAGCGAGCACCAGGAGTATCTGAAAAAAGTAACAGATAATCCCGAGATAGAGCTTACCGGTCTGGCGGTTGGTACACCGTATACCATATATATAACTGACGGTGAAGATGAGAGCCTTGAATATCTGCCGGTATTCAGTACAGGTACGTCAATCTACGGATACTGCGATCCCTTTAAGG
>DFKO01000239.1 GCA_002373855.1 Lachnospiraceae bacterium UBA3643 | reverse complement strand
AGATCATCGGCCATTTCGGACTTGGTTTCTACTCTGCATTCATGGTAGCCGATACGGTACATATCGATACGCTTTCTTATAAAGATGGTGCTGTGCCTGTTCACTGGGAGTGTGACGGCGGTACAGAGTTTGATATGAAAGACGGCGACAAGAAAGGAGTAGGTACTGAGATCACTCTGTTCCTCAATGAGGACTGTCTAAAATTTGCAAACAAGTATGAGGCAGAGGAAGTATTAAAGAAATACTGTTCATTTATGCCTTCTGAGATATATCTCTCAAAAGAGGGAGAAGAACTCACCGAGATCATCGATCAGGAAGAAAAACTTGATACTGATGTTGTGATCGAGAATGTTAAGCAGGAGACAAAGGAAGGCGAAGAGCCTAAGCCTGACCGCCTCAAGATTAAGAAGAGACCTGTCCCTCTTAATGATACGCGGCCTCTTTGGACAAAGCATCCCAATGACTGTACCAAGGAGGAATATATCGAGTTTTACAGAAAAGTATTTAAGGATTACAAGGAGCCGCTTTTCTGGATCCACTTGAATATGGATTATCCCTTCAATTTAAAGGGAATCCTTTACTTCCCGAGGATAAATATGGAATATGAGTCCATCGAGGGTGTGATAAAGCTTTACAACAACCAGGTGTTTATAGCCGATAACATTAAAGAGGTAATCCCTGAGTTTCTGATGCTCCTTAAAGGTGTCATCGACTGTCCTGATCTGCCATTAAATGTATCAAGATCAGCTCTTCAGAACGATGGTTTCGTAAAGAAGATTGCGGATTACATCTCAAAGAAGGTAGCTGACAAACTCTCCGGAATGTGCAAGACAGAGAGAGATGAATATGTTAAATACTGGGATGACATCAGTCCCTTTATTAAGTACGGCTGCTTAAAGGATGATAAATTCTGTGACAAGATGACAGATTATATCATGTTTAAGAATATTAACGGTGAGTATATGACTCTCCCCGAATGCCTTGAAGTAAAGCCAATCGATACGGAAGATGATGAGAATAAAGAAAAGGCTACGGATGCTGAGGGTAATGAGGTAGAAGCGGAAGTAGTAAAGGATGAGTCGGAAGATAAATCTGAAGGCGAAAGCGCTGAGGGCGAAAAGAAGGAAAAGAAGGAAAAGGTCATCTACTATGTAACTGATGAGCAGCAGCAGAGCCAGTACATCAATATGTTTAAGAAGGCCAAGAAGGATGCAGTCATTTTGCCGGAACGTATTGACCAGCCGTTTATCTCACAGCTCGAGAGCAGAAACGAGGGCATTAAGTTTGCAAGAATAGATGCAGACCTTACCGAGGAATTTAAGACAAAGACTTCCAAGAAGGCTCAGGAAGAGCTGGACAAACAGTGCGAGGAACTCTCAAAGATATTTAAGAAGGCAATCAAGAAGGATAACCTGACGGTTAAACTTGAGAAATTAAAGAATAAGGATATTTCTTCAATGATTACCGTATCGGAAGAGAGCAGGAGAATGCAGGATATGATGAAGATGTATTCTATGCCCGGAATGGATATGGGAGCCTTTGGCAAAGAGGGTATGACCCTTGTGCTTAATGCAAACAATAAGCTGGTTGAAAAGATCCTTGAGGAAAAAGAGGGAGAGAAGGTAACGCTCCTCTGCGAGCAGCTATATGACCTGGCACTCCTTCAGAATGCACCACTTGATCCCGAGGCCATGACTAAATTTGTCGCAAGATCAAACAAAATTATGATGATGCTTGCTGATTAATTTCTAAAGTGTGGCGAAATATTGATTCACAAAGTAAATAGCGAAAAATAATTGCCCCCTCACGCATTGCGGTTAGCTTAGCGTGAGGGGGCTTTATTTTTCGCTGGATAACTATACCTTTATCAATATTTAATCGCGCACACCTTCCACTCGCCGTCGATCTTGACATAGCAGAAGTTTCCGTTGATAGGTACGACCTCATCACCGCTCCAGATCTTTAAGTGCTGATCCATGGTGATACCTACATAGACACAGTCCGGAGTATACATGATGAAATCATTTAACTGTATATTCTCCATATGGGTCTCACTGTGGTGAGTAAAGAACTGCCTTGAGGTGCTGGCTTTTATCATCTTAAGGAGCTCTTCTCCCTCGGGGAAGTATTTATCAAGGGCATCATCCCCGGCATCCTGTGATATAAAGAACGCGTAGTCAGTCACTACCTGGGTGGCATATTCGGCGATCTCTTCATAATCATCGGGCAGTGAGAAAGGTACTTCATATATGCCTCTGTCCATATTCCATACGATATCTGCCTGAGTGCCGAAAAAATTTGTGGCATACAGAGACGGCTCCTCATAAAATCCCGTGCAGTAATATTTCTCCAGGGTCGGGAAATCTGTTATATAGTTCTGAAAATACTTCTCATCATCAATTTCGATACCTGTCTCGTAAGCATACTCATCCGAAACGCTGATGCCGTTTATCGATATCGAGTAGTTGCTGGGAATCTCTATCCTCACGGAATACTGGGCATCCGAGTACAGCTCAAAAGATGAGATATACCACTTGGGGAAACTGTATTCAAGAGTTTCGCCTACGACTTTACGAAGCGCTACTTTGGCGACCACATATCCGTCGGCAGCCACGAAATACTCGGGCAGTTCCTTTGAGGATGCCTGGGTTTCGTAGTATGTAAACATCTTGTCTTCAAGGAGAGTCTGCATATAATGCTTTACGTTTTCTTCTGTCTCGAATTCGTTTGTCACAGGCTTTACCGTCATGAGATTGTAGAGCTCGTTTACATCCAGATTGTAAAAGTGAGTCAGGAGCTCGTCCATATTGTGATATGGTCTGGAAGCCTGATATACTGCCTCATAGTTTTCGAGAAAATTATAAAATCTGCCGAGCAGTACGCTTATGGTTATGGCCAGTATACCGAGCCATATTATCATAAACATTCTGAAGGGATGTATTTTATTTTTTTTCTGGACTCTGCCTTCGGCCTCGAGAAATTTCTCTATTTCTTCAGGCTTTATCTCTTTAGCCAGTTTCTTTTTCTTTTCTTTTTTGGCTTTTTCCTCAAGTTTTTTAGCTTCATCCTCAAGGGATATTAATTCAAGAGATGTAGTCAGCTGGCCTGCCAGAGCTTCCTGATCTTTTGCAATGTCTGCTTTCTTTTTAGACGCTGCGACAGGGATAGCAGGGATAGGCTTGCTATCAGACTCATCTTTTAAAACCGGCTTTGCTGAAGTTTTCTTTACGGGAACAACAGGCTTTGGATTATCGGGGCTTTCGGCTCTATCAAGTGCCGTATGCTTTACTCTGCGGTGATGTTTACCCTCGAGTGCGTCTATCTTGACCATGGTCAAGTCAGCGTCCTCAGGCATCCATTTGTCGGTGTTATAGACAATGGGGACATCGTCAGCCCAGCCGTCATTGATATTTACCTTGGTCTCAGTGAGGGCTTTTCTTGTTTTATTATCTATTTCAGGTTTGTTAGTTTTCTTCTTCGCCATCGCTATTCACCTAAAGCGCTTACTATAAAAGCGGTGGGGATTTTTCTCGACGATCTGATCTGACAGTTGCTGACGATCTCTTCGCCGTTGTAAAACATAGATGAAGACATACCGCCGTCAAGGTTTGCGGCATTTACTGCACCGTACTCAAGCATTACATCGATTATATCTGCCATGGAAGCGCCGACCGAGTTGGCCTGCCTGCCTTCTATTACCAGGAGCAGTACGGCACCATCCTCCCTCTGACCTATGGCAGTACGGGGGTTGAGACCGCTGCCGTATCCTGAGTATGAGGCTGCCTTGCCGTTTACTATTAATGACGGACCGAATGTTACAGCGTCCCTGACGCCGATGGAGAGAGCGTATCCCGGAGTCATATTACCGCAGACAAATACATTATCTTCGGTAAAACCGTACACGCCGTAGGATGTATCCATATCACCCATCAGCAGCTGACCGTCCGATATCACTATTCCTTCAGGCATGCCGCCAAAGCCCATGCCGTTTTCATCTTCATACTTGCCACCGTTTATGCCGGCTACAGCCCCGTACTTCTCACATATTGCGGAGAGTGTGAGACCGCCGTAATCAAGCTGGAAACCGTTGCATACACCGACACTTACTCTTGATGGATCGTATACCACCATCATCTTGCCTTTGTAGGTGACTCCGTGTACATCAAATACATCGATGCCGTCTCCGTCAGGATCTATATCTGCAAGGCCGTCATCGATCATTATCTCCTCATCGGAAGTGTTGTTTGCCATTACATTAATGAGAGTGGTATCGGTGATCTCATTGATGCTGACAGTACTGTTTTTGGACATGATTTCGTCTATCTCTGCGTCTGACAGAAATATTTTTGACAATATTCCGCCGGCAGACGATTCCATGACAGATGAGACAAAAAGGTCCCTGACATATATGGAAGGTCCCTTATTTATATACATCAGCATGATATAGAGACCTGCCACCAGCACGACGAGAGTCGAAAAAAGCCATACGAAAAAATATCCGATGTACCTGAGCGTACGCTTCAGGATCGGATGCTTTACGGGCTTCTCACCCTTTTTTGATTTTTTGTCTGATTTCTTACTCAACCTTATCTGCTCCGGCAGCCTTTTCCTCTTTCCTTTTATTGACTGCTTTTATTATTCCTTCGTTTATAAAGTACGCGATTACTCCGCAGATGATACCGATGATTACGCCGGCAAATACGTCAGAGGGAAAATGCACGGCTACATACAGTCTTGAAAAACCGATCAGGACAGCTGTTATAAATGCAGCTATGCCTATTTTTTTGTTATAAGCAAATATTCCGGTGGCGCTGGCAAAACTGGCCGACGTGTGACCGGAGGGAAAGGACGGATCAAGCTGAATTTTGGTCAGGAGCTCGAGCCCGTATGAAAGGTATTCACTTTCCATATTGTATGGCCTGGTCCTGTTTACAGCAGGCTTTAATCCCAGGTTTACGATAACATAATTTACTGCAAGTGCGAAAACACAGCAAAAACCGATCTTTCTCGTCTTTTTGAATAAGAGCAGGATGGCGGTCAACACTATCCATACGATGCCACCATCCCCTAAATGGGTAATAGCGGGAAAGAATACGTCGGTTATTTCGTTTCTGAAAATAGACTGTATATATTCAAGTATCGGAAAGTCGAATGGAAAAACAAAATCCATAATAATCTCCTTATAATTTAGTTTACATAATTTCTGATTATATCATTGAATGATTAAAATGTAAAATACCGTAAGCAAAAAAATACCCTTCACCTGCCCGGTATTCCGGATGCTGATGAAGGGTAGATAATTACAGGTATAAAACGTTTAAGTCGTAGTATTTATTGATGAATCCGTATTGGCCGCAGAGTAGTTTCTGTTAAACGAACCGCTCGATGTATAAGCAGTGGCGCTGGTGCCGTACGTTGCAGCGAGAGAGTAAATCTGCTCGGATTTATAAAGCAGTTTGCTTGAAAAGCCTGTAGGATTATATCCAAACACTTCTTTAAGGGAATCCATGTCGGCTTTTGCAAGGGCATCTTTATTGATCTCAAGCTTACCGTTGCTGTCCATGGAAATGCCGATATTACCAAGGAGTCTGCTGTTGTCGGCAACCAGATCCTGCAGCCAGCCGGCAGTCTTTATTATATTCTTCGAGTTGGATTTGTCGGCACTGTCCATCATGGAATTATATTTTTCGACAAAGCTCTCGATATCCTTTGAGATGTCCTCGCGATTACCCTCGGTATAGGCTTTATCCATGAGGTCATTGAGCTTGCCTGCCACGTCCGATGCCTTGCCTGCCACAAGTTTCTGCTTGGATTTATAAGCCTCGATATCAACGTCCTTTGTGGTGGTATCGTTTGAATAATATTTTTTCATGAGTTTTGCATAGCTGCCGTTTTTTATGGAAGCATAGTCTGTGAGGCTCACTCCGATGGACGGAGATGAATTTTTTGAAGCAGTACCTGTCACGGTACCAAATAAAGACGAAATATCATTCGCCCCGTTTGCGTTGCCTGTATTTGTGCCAAATAATGTTGAAATATCCACTGATGACATATTATGACCTCCGTTTCCCTAAGTAGAAATGCACATCCTTTTGCATATATTATATGTATCGTCAAATCATAGTATATATATTATACCCTATAAAACGAAAAAGTACTACAGTTTTTTACTGTAGTACTTAGTCGGAGTGACAAGACTTGAACTTGCGACCTCCGCGTCCCTAACACGGCGCTCTAGCCAAACTGAGCCACACCCCGAAAAATATCAAATTATGCGTACGCTTTGGCGTCG
>DFKO01000210.1 GCA_002373855.1 Lachnospiraceae bacterium UBA3643 | reverse complement strand
ACTCCAGGATCTTCATGCCCGGATACCCGCATCTCTTAACGAGTCTTCTGACAGAAGGCGTCAGGAATCCCAGATCCTCCGCAATGATAGGTCTCTCGCCGAGAGCTTTTTTTACAGCTGCAAAAAGATCGTATCCCGGCCCCTTTTCCCAGTGTCCGTGTTCTGCCGTTTTATCTCCGTAGGGTATGAAATAATATTCATCAAATCCTCTGAAATGATCGATGCGGACTACATCATAGAGTTTAAAGCAGTACTCAAGTCTCTTTATCCACCACTTATAACCGGTCTCCTTATGATACTCCCAGTTGTAAAGAGGATTGCCCCAGAGCTGTCCTGTAGGCGAAAAGTAATCCGGCGGACATCCCGCTACTCCGACAGGCATATTATCTTTATCAAATTTAAAGAGCTCCGGATTTGCCCATGTATCTGCACTGTCCATAGCCACATAGATTGGGATATCACCTATGATTTTTATACCGTTGTCATTTGCATATTTTTTAAGACGGTCGTACTGGGTATAAAACATAAACTGCATGAATTTCCATACTTCCATCTCAGCTGTTATCGCCGGATCTTTCATCCTGCTCTTTATTACGGCAGGCTTTCTCTTTCTGTCGCCGTCATTCCATCTGACATAGCTCTGTCCCTTGTAAAGTCCCTTGAGTGTCATAAAAAGCGCATAATCATTAAGCCAGAAAGCATTTTCCTTTACAAACTTTCTGTACTTTTTATCAGAAGTTATATCACTCTTTGCAAAAGCCTTGCGCAGGAGTTTAAATCTCGTGGAATAAACAAGTGCATAATCCACTTTTTCCTCATGAATGCATGCATCCAGTTTCTCGCACTCCTTCCCGGTGAGCCAGCCTCTCTCCACAAGATCTTCAAGATCGATGAAATAGGGATTCCCCGCAAATGCCGAAAAAGACTGGTACGGTGAATCTCCGTATCCGGTAGGTCCCATCGGTAGCACCTGCCAGTATGTCTGATGGGCCTTTTTCAAAAAGTCCACAAATTCATAAGCCTCTTTTGAAAAGCCTCCGATACCGTATTTACTTGGCAAACTTGCTATAGGTAATAATATTCCGCCTGTTCTCATATCGTACTCCTACATCTTATCCAGCGTGTTCATCCAGCAGTCAGCCATTGCATCGGACGGCATCCTAAGGTCTCCCCTTGGTGATACCGCAACAGATCCGACTTTCGGACCGTCCGGAAGGCATGAACGTTTAAACTGCTGGGCGAAAAATCTTCTGTAAAAAATCTTTTCCCATTTAAGTATTGTATCCCCGTCATATACTCCGTCAAATGCCATGACAGCCATCCTGTATATTTTATCAGGGGATGAACCTGCTCTGAGCATATTGTAGAGGAAGAAATCATGAAGTTCATAAGGACCGACGAGATCTTCAGTCTTTTGTGATATATCGTCTCCTGTCGGCGGCAACAGTTCCGGACTGACAGGTGTATCAAGAATATCCCTCAGTACATCCCGTAGTTTTGCATCCTCTGTCTCATCTGCATAGTATGATACAAGATGTCTCACAAGAGTTTTGGGTACTCCGCAGTTAACACCATACATGGACATATGATCTCCGTTGTATGTCGCCCAGCCAAGTGCCAGTTCTGACATATCTCCCGTGCCTATTACGAGTCCCTGATATTTATTGGCCAGGTCCATGAGTACCTGGGTCCGCTCCCTTGCCTGACCGTTTTCATAAGTCACATCCCTGTTTTCAATATCGTGACCTATGTCTTCAAAATGTCTCTTTACGGAAGTTGTGATATCTATCTCTTTTAAATTCAGTCTCAGTCTCTCCGAGAGTACTACCGCATTGTTTTTTGTCCTCGATGTGGTACCAAAACACGGCATGGTCACAGCCATGATACCTCTCCTGCTAAGGGAAAGTTCATCAAATGCCCTGACTGCTACCAGTACTGCCAGAGTGGAATCAAGTCCGCCGGATACACCTATTACAACAGTCTTTGCACCTGTATGCTCGAGTCTCTTTTTGAGGCCCAGTGTCTGTATGTTAAATATCTCCTCGCATCTCTCATGTCTCTTTTCTTTAATCGAGGGCACAAACGGATACGGGTCAAAAAACCTCTCAAGTCTCGTCTCAGTCACCCTCATATTTACGCTGATGATGCGGTATGAATCGGGACGGTCTATGACAAATGTATTGCTCCTGCGTCTCTCCATATTGATACGCTCTATATCAATATCGCCGTAAATCGTACCGTGACTGATACGTCTTGATTTAGTGAGCATCACACCGTTTTCGGCTATCATGTCGTGACCGCCAAATACAAGGTCCTGGGTGGATTCTCCCTCTCCTGCACTGCAGTATATATATCCGGCCATCAGTCTGGCACTGGTAGCCGATACCAGCATCTCTCTGTATGATGCCTTGCCTACCGTCTCATCTGATGCAGACAGATTGACTATGACAGTGGCCCCTGCCATGGCATGATGAGTCGACGGCGGATCTGCAACCCATAGGTCTTCACATATCTCGCATCCTACCATCAATCCGCTGACGGAATCTATCGAGAAGAGTTGGTTAATTCCAAAAGGCACATTCCTGCCTGCGATATCAGCCATCTCTATTTTCTCTGTTCCGGGAGTAAAATATCTTGCCTCATAAAACTCTCCGTAATTGGGCAGATATTTTTTGGGCACAACTCCGAGGATCTGACCGTTCCACACAGCAGCTGCCACATTATACAGTTTGCCGTCATGTACCATCGGCAGTCCTACAAATATGAGAGCTTCATTACCCTTTGTTGAATCGACAACGCGCAGTAATGCTCTCTCGGCCCCCTTTATAAGTGTGCTCTGCAAAAACAGATCGTTGCACGTATATCCGGTAAGGACGAGTTCCGGAAGCACTATAATCTTGGCCCCGTGCATGGTCGCCTCTTTTATACCCGATATTACCGCCTGACCGTTATACTTAGGGTCGGCTACACGTATCTTGGGAGTTACTGCTGCTGTTTTGATAAATCCGTTTTTCATCACTGTTCCTCATATGCCGGAGTCGTATATATCACTACGGCATGGCACTGATTATGAATTTGCCTTTTTCCTTTATCCACTTTTCGCATTCCTTATAATCAGGCATCACGGATGATACCACATTATAAAATGCTTTTGAGTGATTCATATATATCCTGTGACACAGTTCGTGTATCACTATATAATCGATGACTTTTTCGGGACACCTCACAAGAGCACAGTTAAAATTAAGATTGCCCTTTGATGAACAGCTGCCCCATCTTGTCTTTTGATTTCTCACCGTAATGCGACCATATGTCACATTTAATATTTTCGCATATTTCTCTACTTTCGGAGGCAGTATCTTCATGGCCTCATCTGCCATCTCCCTAACCTCTGCCATGGTCATCTTTGGGACAGCATCCCTGATGTTTTCTTCGCTCTTTGCTTTACTCAGATTTCTGTCTATCCATGAGTGGTGCTTTCTGACAAAATCGAGGGCATCACGTTCGCTCATATAAAGAGGCACCCTGACGATTATACTGTTGCTACTCTTTATCTCTATACTGATGGTTTTCCGCCTGCTCTTAACCATCTCCAGCTTTACATCATCACATTGCATTTCTCTTTACTGCTCCGTCAGACCCGCTCTTTAGCTTCCAGTTCTGACCGTCGTACTCAAATACAGTCGCCTCACAGTTATTCTGGAGTCCGTCTCCCCAAAAGTTTTCGGTCCCGTGATTTTCAAGATAACACATCATGCCCTTATTCAGAGCACCGTGGGCAACTACCATCACGCGGTCATATTTATCCGCATTGGGTTCTATGCATGTTTTCACAAAATCTGTAGCCCTCTGAATCACCTCATCAAGTGACTCTCCGTCTTTAGGCGGATTATATTTATCAGGGGATGTGAAAAAGCTGTTGTACGGACTGTCGGATTTTTTCCATGACCTGTAATCTATACCTTCACACTCGCCAAAGCTGATTTCCTTTATACGTTCGTCTGTTACGACAGGTATATCCCTGTCACCAAGTGCCAATCTGGCAGTCTCGTATGCTCTCTTTAAAGGCGATGAATATACAATGTCTATCGGGATATCCTTTAATTTCCCGGCCAGTTTCCTCGCCATCTCTCTGCCGTTATCATTCAGTTCAATATCTTTCTGACCCTGGAGCAGGCCCTTATCATTCCATAATGTCTCGCCGTGTCGTACTATTAGCAGTTCCATTTTATTATCCTAAACCTAACGTTAATTGTATTACTCCGAAAAATTCCCTGACAACATAATGTATGCCAACCGGAAACAGGGTCTGGGCCGGTATACCCGTCACGTTATAATGTCCCTGGCTCCTGGCTATGAGTATTGCCCTGTACAGATGAAATCCGTTTGTCACCAGACCTACGCTCACATTGCCCTCCGGAATCTTCTCAAAGCTGTATCTGATATTTTCGATGGTATCAGTCGACTTGTCCTCCATGATCACCCTTGACGGTTCAAGTCCCATCCTGATGATATGGGTTGCAATGACAGATGCCTCACTGACTATCTCATCTCTGCCCTGACCGCCTGATGCTATGGCAATGGTATCCGGATTGCGCTTCATATAATTATAGGCTTTCTGAATCCTCAGATACAGAGGTCTCGTCGGCTCATCACCTTTGAGACCGGCGCCGAGTACTATGACGTAATCAAGGTTCTCCTTTGGCGCCATATTCATATAGACTATAACATTTACTTCAACAAATATAAACAGAGCGGCAACTGTCACAAACAGTATCCTGTATATCACTTTAAACCATCCGGGTATTCTGAATTTAAGTTTGTTGCCGTTTTCCCTGTGACCAATCTCGTCGACGAGCAGTACAATCCTGACTATTGAAAAGCCAAAGAGCAAAAGCCATATCCATACAAATGAAAGTTTAAATCCGGCATATGCCACACATGTAAAGTAGTACAGTATCGAAAAGATGGCCGCTATCACATATATAAATAATTTCACTTTGGAGAAAGTAAGCTTTCCGTGTCCCAGATATCTGTGGACTGTTTTTCTGTACTGTAAATACTCTTCTCCGTACAGTTTTTCAAGCCGGCCCTCCTCCGTCAGTATTCTGTAATGAAGAGTCGCTATTGCCAGAATGGTAAACAGCATGCACAGTACGTTAAAGTACATAAGCAAAAGCCCGATATATAAAAGGTCGAAAGAAAGGATAACAGGGTTTCTGCTAAAGGCATACATGCCCTTTGTGATAAGGCCTGCCCTGCCTGCCTTCTTACTCTTTATGTTCCACTCCGTACCGATGCTGAGCATCGAGAGGACGAGTATACATATTGCGGTGATACAGAAATAGATACCGAATACCTTAAGGAGTATACCCCTTCCTGTATATCCAAGGAGGGCATCACCGTTTACTATACTGGCTATTTCCGCTGCCGCCGCGCAATAGCAGGCAACCCTCATCGCTATCTCCTTAAGAGACGGTTTGCCTGTGCCCCATAGCGCCTTAATATTTTTTATCAGATAAATAATGTAAAATATCGCAAACAAAGATAATGCGATTATTCGATAAGTCATTTTTTACCTCTTGCCACCGGCCTTGTCCCGGTCACGATGGCTGTATTTAATGATGATCATCTCCAGGACTATATTGTCAGCAATACGTCCTGTCCTGATCTTCTCCGTAGCATCTATACATTCCTCAAAAGCCTCTGTCAGCGCTTCCATGGAGTAGCCTCTGGCCTGATTTACATACTTGCCTACAAAATACGGTCTGATACCGGTCTTTTTTGCGATCTGCCCGTCATCAAATCCTTTGCTCTTTAAGTCCTTTACCTGAAGCATGAGATTGAACTGCCTCGCCACCAGAGATAATGTCTTCTGGGCCGGTACCTTTAATTCAAGGAGTTCATAATATATCTGAAGCGCCTTTTGCTTTTTACCCTCTGCCATGGCATCAGTCATCTCAAAAACTCTGTCAGATAAAGAAGTCACAACTATGGCATCTATATCATCCTTTGTGATCTCATCTTTATTCATTGTATATGCCAGGAGTTTGTTCAGTTCTCCGGACATATTACTCATATCGACACCCGTCTTTTGTATGAAATATGCCAGCACCGACGGTTCTATCTTTTTCTTTTCACGGTTGATACCGCCCATCAACCATTTTCTGATCTCCGGCTCATCCGGAGTGACAAATTCAACGGCTGATCCCGATGATTTTACAGCCTTGTACAGCTTGTACTTTGCATCAACCTCCCGCTCATCAAAAATGATGGTAGTTGTATCCGGGATAGATGACTTTATATACTCCGCAAGTTCGTCCTGGGATGATTTGAAAAATCCCGAATCCGTGATCAGTACTGTACGCTTGTCTGCGAAAAACGGCATGGTATCCGCTATTGACATTATTTCCTTGACATCAGCCTCCTTGCCTGAGAAACATGTGTAATTCATATGCGTCTCATCATCGGCTGCACCAAGAGCCTTAAGGAGCTTGTTCCTGTACAGGAGTTTTAAATATGTCTCACTGCCGTAGAGTAAATATACTTTTTTAATTCTCCCGTCACGGATATCGTTATCAATAGTCTTCATGAATTAATCCAGTTTGAACTTGTCTACCTCGCTGTAAAGGGCATCAGATACCTCACTGCTCTTAAGAGCCTGGGTCTCGATATCTTTAATGCTTTCAGAGACATTTCCTGCCTTTAAAGCTATACCGGAGAGATTATCTGCCGTATCCTCAATGGTTCTGTTTATGGATTCCGTTGAGTTCTTCATATGCTCCACATTTGTATATATCTCGTTACCGACATCAGAAAAGCCCTGAATCATCTGACCGAATTCATTTGTATTTTCTGCATATATATCACTGCTTTCCTTTAACTGGTCATAGCCACTCATGGCAGTGGTAGCTGTAAACTCAAGCATATCCTCTGCTTCCCTTGCAAGCTCATTTACCGAGCTGACCACTTCGTCTGATATCTGCTTGATCTTTGCTGCCGCGTCTGCTGAGTCGACGGCCAATTTTCCTATCTCCTGGGCTACTACCGCAAATCCTCTGCCGGCCTCGCCCGCTCTGGCAGCCTCAATGCTGGCATTAAGAGAGAGAAGATTTGTCTGGGATGTAATATTGATAATATTTTCAGTCAGTACATTTATCTGCTCAACTGCTCTCGATTTTTCAATCTTATCAAGAAGCTTTGTCTTCATGAGAGAGACTTTTTCCTCAACCTCATTGCGCTTTCTCTCAGCCTCCCGGCCGCTCTTTGTTGCTTCACTGCTTATATCAGCGGTCTTTTTCACTCCTACCTCAATATTTTTAACCATACCGTTTACCGATTCAGTGATGACAGTCATACGATCCCTGAACTGATTCATGGCAGACGCTGTCATCTGCATTGAATCACTGATTGTTTCTATCATGCCGGATATCTCAGATGAAGAATTCTGAGCATTATCTATGTTGCTTGCGACTGTATCTGAAACCTCCTTGAGTTCATTTGCATTCTCGGAAATATTTTTAATAATATTTCTCATATAAGCCACAAGGAGATTGACATTGTTTGCTATAGTCTCTATCTCATCACCTGTTCTGATATCAATCTCTTTAGTCAGATCTCCGTTACCCATGGTCAGGTCAATGACTTTATTATTGAGCAACGAAAAACTTGAGCGGAGTGCCTTGCCAAGTACAAACATAATGGCAATACAGATGATCAGGATCACGATGCAGATCACTGCAATCATCTTTGCAATATGGCTGCCCTGGAAAACTATCTGGTCCGCACTGATATCAACTCCGACAATTCCGACTACTTCACTGCCTGCAAATATCGGGCTGTATGCTGTCAGGTGCTCTCCCCACTCGTCAACAGTAATCTCGTCGGATACAACTGTGGCACCGTCAAATGCTTCCCACATGGCATCCTCTTCCTCAAAATCCTCGCAATAATCACACGGATCCTCGGGATCGGCATCTGCCACGTACTCGGGTTCACCGCTATCACGGAGTCTTAATGCATATACATATTCCAGTCCGCCATGGGCCTGAAATACCGAAAGTTCATCATAGACAACCGAAAACTCTTCACCGTCCTCGCCTGTCTCACGGATTGCCTCAAATACGTCTCCGTCCACACAGTTTGCCGCACTTTCCGCAAGATTGGCCGCCTGCTGCTTTAGCTGATCAAGCATGGTTGAGCTCATATTTCTGTAAATGCTTATACCCAGTATCACATCAGATGATATTAT
>DFKO01000074.1 GCA_002373855.1 Lachnospiraceae bacterium UBA3643 | reverse complement strand
CATAATGGTTATCATTGGGATAAAGAACCTCTACGATATTTCTTGCAAGGTTGTCCTGCTCAACAGCCTTCTGATAATCACCCTTGTCAAATGAATCAAGGCGGAAGATATCAACGGGCTCAGCGTCCCAGATACGGAGAGTATTTACAACGCTGTTGCCATATCCCACAACAGGGAGATCGTAGGGAACAGCCTTTACTACCTGGTAGTTCTCAAGGTAGAAATTGTTTCTGCCGTTCTCATCGACACGTACGTTTACATTACCGCCAAATTTAACTTCTTTTGCATACTCGGGACGGCGAAGCTCAAACGGATTGCCGTTCTCAAGCCAGTTATCGGGTACCTCAATCTGGTATCCGTCTCTGATCTGCTGTTTGAACATACCGTAGCGGTATCTGATACCGCATCCGTATGCACTGTATCCAAGTGTCGCAAGGGAATCAAGGAAGCATGCTGCAAGACGGCCGAGACCACCGTTACCAAGTGCTGCATCGGGCTCCTGATCCTCTACTGCATTAATATCAAGTCCAAGCTCTTCAAGGGCCTCCTGTACTGCCTTGTAAGCTTTCATATTGATCATCATGTTACCGAGCGCCCTGCCCATGAGGAACTCCATTGAGAGGTAATATACCGTCTTGGGGTCTTTCTTCTCATAAGTCTTCTGGGTCTCAAGCCACATATCGATGACCTGATCCTTTACAGCATAGCTGACTGCCTGAAATACCTGCTGGGGAGTTGCCTCCTCAAGAGTCTTTCTGTAAAGAGTCTTGATATTGTAAATCACACTTCTCTTGAAAAGCTCCTTATCAAACTCATCTCTGATGGTTGCACCCGATGAGGTTTCTGTCTTCTTAGGCATTACCATTCCTCCATTCTTTTATATCTTTATTTGATTTCTCATATATTTTTATACGCCAAACCAGACTAAACAATTATACTATATAATTTAGTATTTTTAAAGGTTTTAACCGTTCTCACTTGCCGTATCGGGATCCGATGCGGGTGTGGGCTCAGGCGTCTCCTCGGGAGTCGGCGTCTCAGACGGGCTCTCCTCCTCGGACGGGGTCGGCGACGGCGACGGGCTCTCTGCTGCCGAAGGCGACGGTGATGGAGATGGACTCTCTGCTACCGAAGGTGACGGAGTAGGGCTCGGCGACGGCGATGGGCTTGCAGCCACTGAAGGCGACGGCGATGGGCTTGCTGCCGCTGACGCCGAAGGTGACGGACTGGCTGCCACTGACGGCGATGGTGATACAGTTTCCGTTGCAGTATTGGCGCTCGTCGTATCCGCATTATTTGAAGAAGTACTGTTGTCGGATACCGGCGCCGGATTATCCTCCGGGTGACTGAAGTAAGTCGTATAATAAACCCTGTTTGCAGGGTTTGAATAATCATAATTAAAATCTGTATTGCTGTATGAACCCTTTACATAATCGGTCACGGGATGGGACACAATAAATGTAAAGATATCCGCATACGCACCTTTATTGTAATGGAGGCCATCTCCTGAATTAAAGAGATTGACCATAGTTCCGTCATCATCCTTTAATATCTCATCGAAATTGAGATAATAAAGGCCTCTGTCTTTTGCCATCTCATAGAGCAGACCGTTAAACTTCTCACAGAGTTCATTTGATACGGTTGCACTGTATGCACCGTCATCCTCTACCGGCCATATTGAGCAGATGACTATCTTGGAGTCAGGGCAGTATGACTGGACCTTGTCCACAAGGGTATTGTATGAATCCATAAACGATTTGTCCGATGAGTGAAGGCTGTTTACTCCGTATCCGATATAAATGACTCCCGCCTTATGAGTAGCCAGGAAATCATTCATCGTATATCCGTTATCGGCTTTTTCTGTCATGGCAGCACTGTGATTGGTACCGACTTTTGCCAGCACGCTCTCAGCGGGCATATAACCATAATTGTAAATAGCCACATATCTCGAATCCCCGAGGAATATACAGTCAGCAAGATAATTGCCGTCAGTGTTGCCATTATACTCAAGGGTCACGCCGTCATCGTAAACATTTACCTCTTTGGTCTCGCCCTGATCATCAACTATCTGAACAGTAGATGACGGATTGCTGCCTGATGAAGGATATGCGCCTACATTTAAAGTATCACCGCTCATGGTCAGGTCAATCACATTATCGGACGCAGAAGAAGCACCCCTTTTAACTACCGAGAGAATGATCAGTATGATCAGTACGAGTCCTATCACTCCCGGTATGATAAAAGGCAGCATCTTTCTAAACTTTTTTGATTTTAAAAACCAGATAATGTCATCAAACATAAGCTTTTAGTTCTTTTTTACGGAGATGGTAACGGTCTCGCCGTTTACATTCCATTCTTTTGAAATATCATAAACATCAGTATCTGAGATACCGTCTGCGAGAACCTTTGTTGATATTGAATCACTGTTCTTCTTTACGATACCTGCAATCCTGTCATTGCCTGTGATTCCGACAAGGATATGATCCATAACCTCAAATCCCGAATCCTTACGCATTGTCTGGATCTTGGAGATAACCTCTGCGGCAAAGCCTTCCTCGATAAGGTCCTCTGTAAGGTTTGTATCAAGGACAACTGTCATATTGTTGTCAGCCTCCGATACATATCCGTCCTTCTGAGCCATGTCTATGAGGAGATCTTCTTTTGCAAGGGATACTTCTGTGCCCTGTACATCAAATACGAGTGCACCCTTTTCGTTGAGTTCATCCATTGCGGCATTGCCGTCAACAGATGCGAGGTGCTCTTTGATACCGCCAAGCTGCTTGCCGTACTTGGGTCCAACAGTCTTAAGCTGGGGCTTGAATGTATAGCTTGTGAAATCTCTTATGTCATCAGTAAACTTAACGGATTTAACATTAAGCTCATCCTCGATAATGCTGATGTAGAAATCGGGCAGTTCATGCTCAGCCTTTATAAACATAGTGCTTATGGGCTGTCTGTTCTTGATTGCGGAAGCATTTCTTGCGGCACGTCCCATTACGACTGCCTTAAGTACTTCCTCCATGTCATCCTCAAGCTTCTTATCGATCCACTTCTCATTTACTACAGGGAAGTCGCAAAGGTGTACTGACTCGGGAGCGTTCTTATCCACAGAACATACAAGGTTTCTGTAAATCTCTTCTGCCATGAAAGGAACCATGGGTGCTGCTGCCTTTACAACAGTCAC
Source organism: Lachnospiraceae bacterium UBA3643 (assembly GCA_002373855.1). GTDB lineage: Bacteria > Bacillota > Clostridia > Lachnospirales > Lachnospiraceae > NK4A136. The sequence goes on along the minus strand of DFKO01000074.1, from coordinate 1,104 downwards.
AAGTGCTGTATATAAAGTCATATAAGCATTTATCTTATCCTGCTCCATGCCCTTGGCCCAGAATCTCTCACGGCCGCGTCTCACATACCAGTTACTCATCTCATCAACAAACTCGTCAAGGAACTTGGCTGCCTCAGGTATACGGTAATTGTCAAGATTCTCATCAACTCCCTTTACCATACTCTGAAGCTTTGATAAGAGCCATTTGTCCATTACGGGCAGATTGTCATAGTCAAGAGTATACTTGGTCGCATCAAAGTTATCAATATTTGCATAAAGCACAAAGAATGCATATGTATTCCAAAGTGTACCGAGGAATTTTCTCTGTCCTTCGGTAACGGCTTTATCATGGAACCTGTTGGGAAGCCAGGGCGCAGAGTTGGTATAGAAATACCATCTGATGGCATCTGCTCCGAGATTCTCAAGTGCATCAAAAGGATCAACCGCATTTCCCTTTGACTTGCTCATCTTGTTGCCGTTCTCATCAAGTACAAGACCGAGTACGATTACATTCTCGTAAGGAGCCTTGTTAAAGAGAAGTGTCGATTCTGCCATAAGTGAGTAGAACCATCCTCTTGTCTGGTCTACAGCTTCTGAAATAAACTGGGCCGGGAACTGCTTCTCGAATACCTCTTTATTTTCAAAAGGATAATGATGCTGGGCAAAAGGCATTGCACCTGAGTCAAACCAGCAGTCTATTACCTCAGGCACACGCTTCATCGTCTTGCCGCACTCCGGGCATGTACATGTAATCTCATCGATGTAAGGTCTGTGGAGCTCAACAGTCTTTGCTTTTTCATTGCCGCTCATCTTATAGAGCTGCTCTCTTGAACCGATGGCCTCTCTGTGACCGCATGATTCACATTCCCATATATTAAGAGGTGTTCCCCAATATCTGTTACGGGATACGCCCCAGTCCTGTATATTTTCAAGCCAGTTACCGAATCTTCCCTCACCTATTGACGGGGGTATCCAGTTAACTGTCTTATTATTAGCCACAAGGTCATCCTTAACGGCTGTCATCTTGATAAACCATGACTCCCTCGCAAAATAAAGGAGCGGAGTGTCACATCTCCAGCAGTGAGGATAATCATGCTCTACCTT
>DFKO01000173.1:4604-19991 GCA_002373855.1 Lachnospiraceae bacterium UBA3643 | reverse complement strand
TGGTAAAGTGGCACTCCTTAAGGACAGGAGCCATATTGCTCACATTGACCCTTGCCACCCGCAGTACATCTCTGCCATAGATACCGGCCTTTCTGCCTTCTGAGTTGAAAAACTCTACACCCAGAGCCTCGAGCATGCCCATACCGCCGTCGTTTGTGGCGCTGCCTCCTATACCGATGATAAACTCACGGCATCCCTTTTTAGTGGCATCGAGTATCATCTCGCCTACACCGTAAGTAGTCGTATTCATGGGATTTTTGGATTTTTCCGGGAGCATGGTGATACCTGCTACATTGGCCATCTCCATGACGGCTGTCTTTACACCGCCGTTATCCACTATGCCGTAACAGCTCTCTGTCTTTTCTCCAAGGGGACCTGTGACAGTCACCGTCTCCTCGTGGCCCTTCATACAGCTCATCAGAGATTCTACGGTACCCTCGCCGCCGTCGGCCAGGGGGAATACCTTTATATCAGCATCCGTTTCCACATTTAATATGGCATCCTTCATAATACTGCCTGCTTCAAGAGACGACAGACATCCTTTAAATGAATCTGTTGCAATTACTATCTTCATAAAGCCCATGTCCTTTGAACAAAATTACACACCCTTTGATTATAACATTTTCGTTTTTATGATTAAACCTTTTTATTTTACATATTTGAATTAATTTTGCAACCCCTTTTTTTCAAATACTTGATAATAAATTTTCAAAATGATAAAATCCCTTTAGTTTAATATATGGAGGTACAGGACATGCCTTGGTGGGGTGTATTACTGATAATACTTGCGGTTGCTATAGCACTGCTCGTGGTACTTTATTTTGCGGGAAAGAAACTGCAGGCCAGACAGACTGAAGCAGAGGCCCAGATGCAGGCCAACAAACAGACCGTATCACTGCTCGTCATAGATAAAAAGAGGATGAAGATAAAAGATGCCCAGCTGCCGGCCGGTGTCATAGATCAGATACCAAAGATGCAGAGAAATCTGAAAGCTCCTCTTGCAAAGGTCAAGATAGGACCTCAGATACTCACAATGTTTGTTGACGAAAAAATATTTGACTCACTCCCTGTAAAGAAGGAAGTAAAAGCAGAGATAAGCGGTATGTACATCATCAGTGTAAAGGGTATGCACGGTACTGTAATAAAGAAAGATGAAAAGAAAAAAGGCTTCTTTAAAAGAGCTCTCGAGAAAGCCCAGGAAAAGGCAGGCGCCACATCCGTTAAGTAATTTTTAAAATAAAAAAGTTCCTCGCGGGGAACTTTTTTATTTTGTCAGTTCAAGTACTGCTTCGTATATCTGATCTACCGTCGCATCCCTGTCCTGTACATCATATATATATGCGTCGGCTGTCTGCTTGAACGCGTCGATGATTGCCTCCGATTCCATTGCAGGTATCATGATGTTGTAGAGTTCCTTGTTTTCCTCCATGATACTGTATCCGGCATATCCGTTACTGAGGAGTCTGTCATTTACCCTCAGGAGCTCAACTGCATTATCATTGGCCGGTACACCTTTTTCCGTACCCTGGAGGAGTATCATGTCCCGATCGTTTATCAGAAAGTTAATGAGCTTTGCGGATTCTACCGGATTGTCCGTAATACTGCTGATGGCGTACATGGTAGCCGGCTTCATATACATACCGGTCATCGTTGCATCATCTGCCATAAAGTACGGCACAAACACAGCGGCACCTCCGCCGTTTTCTATGTACTGGCAGTAGTTATCCGCATCACTGATCCAGAATGCCGATCCGGCGCACTCACCTGTGCCAAGAACACTTCTGTCAAACTTATCTATCGGCATGATGACTTTTTCATCGAGGAGTCTCTTGTAAAAGTCCAGCATCTTTCCCATACCCTCTTTATCTATATTCAGGGTTCCGTCCTCATTAAATACCGTCTCGTTGTATGTCTGCTCATAATATGCTATGAGGAGGAGCAGGAGATGTTTTTTCGGAGCACCGAGCACGTAGATATCATGTTTTGACAAAACTTCTGCCACATCAAAGAGATCATCCCAGGTCTTTGGATAATCAAGATCGTATTCATCAAATATGGCGGAGTCAAAGCATATCACCGATGCATTGTAGGCAATGGGTATGCCGTTTAACTTACCGTTTATCGTACCAAAGCGCAGGTCTGTATCGTCAAATCCCGACAGGTCTATATAATCCGTCAGCTCACTTAGATCATAATAGCCTTCTCCGTCAGATGAGTATGTTGTGAGCCATGCGTAATTGATCTGCATGACATCTGCCTCTGTGCATGATTCCATCCATACATTGTTTTTTCTCTCATATCCTGACCACTGACCGTATTTACAGTCAACGGCTATTTCAGGATTGTTTGCGCAGAATATATCTATGCCGTCCATAGTATATGCGTGACGGTCATCATTTCCCCACCAGGAAAACGTGATCTCCGTACGGTTCTGATTTTCATTTGTCATCGATTCATTACATCCGGTCAGCGTCATCACCAGCAGGAGTATGGCTGCCATGACCCGGAGTACCGATTTACTCTTCACTGTCTTTTTTCTCCTGATAAAATGTGTATCTGTCACGTCCCGTCTGCTTTGAAATATACAGTGCCTTGTCCGCACCGTAAAATATGGTATCAAAGCCTTCACCCTCAAAAGACTTTACGTACGATCCCATCGATATGGAAGCATTATATTTCTCATGCTCATCCTTAAACTCTGTTGCAAACTGTTCTTTGATACCGCCGAGGATACTCTCCGTATCCTTTTCCATTACTTCAAGGGTTTTTGATTTATCCTTAAAATAAAATGCGAATTCGTCTCCGCCTATTCGTCCTATACATGTATTCTTTGGCAGATTTCTCTTTAAAAATTCCGCAGTCTTTACTATGACCCTGTCACCGTATGCATGGCCTTCCGTATCATTGACATTCTTGAAGTGGTCCATATCAATGATCGTAAACGATATGCTGCTGCCTTTCTGGAGTGTCATGAGGTCTCTTGTCACAATCTCCTCAAATGCCTTTTTATTATAGAGTCCCGTGAGTCCGTCTGTGGCAGCCTTGGTCTCAAGGTCTGAGACGAGTTTGTCTATAGGCCTTGTCAGTCTGCCAAATGAGAGGACGCCGACTACTATCACGGCCACTATGAGAAATGCTGTGATAAATGTCGTATAATTTCTAAGCTCGCTTATGTCAGAGAGGATATCTGCAGTCGATACTGTACATACGACCCTCCATCCGTTTTCGCATGTATCTACATTAATGAGATATTCTTCATCGGATACCGACAGCTGTCTGCTGTCTCCTATGACCGACGAGATGGCTCCCGGCAGATATGATCCCGACTCCTCTTTGTCGGATGAGTACAGAATCCTGTATGAATCATCGACGAGTCTGATCTTCATGCCGTCAAACTGCTCCGAGAGGTTAAATACATTAGCCAGTTCCCTGCTGTATATAGAGGCTACAAGTACGGCATTGTCATTTAGTTTTTTGACATAATATAATCTGTCATAATCATCGGAATCAGCAAAAAACCATCCGCTGCTGGTCTTCTCATTTGTAATCTGGGATACGAATGTATCATACATATTTTCGGAAAACATCAGCTTTGTATTATTCGATATCCAGCCCTTGGCATAATCATCCGAATATATGACGCCAAAGTCCGAGAAGTTTTCCATGATACCGATATCGACTATACGGTCGCTGATACCGTTTTCAAACTGAAGCTTTGTATACTCATCGATGGACGGGTCCGTCTCGTCGTATTTATAATATGCTTCATCCGAAAACATCAACGCGGAGATCTGCTCCACTTTTGAAAAATATGTATCGATGTTTATCTGGAGCTGGGAGCTGTTTGCGGCTATCAGTTCCATTGCATTTTTCCTGATTGCGTATGAGGATCTCTCAAGGATCATAAATGCCAGTATGATGGTGACGAGGATTACCATCGTGACAAATACGAGCAGTACATTTATATGATTTTTCTTGAGCTTCTGTTCTTCGGCCCTTTTACTGTTTAATTCCATTCCCTTTTTTAACTCTGCTTTAATATTATCTCCATCCGGCAGTCTGCTACCGGACCGTTTTCGTAGGACATCATATATTCAAGAGATACCACTGTACCTAAATCATTTTCGGCAATATCCATATATGTAGTGGTAAATCTCAGATGAAACATACCGTATGGCGTTTTATAGCTTGTCCTTGTCTCACTGCCTGCTTTAAATACCATCACGGATTTCTTTTCTCCGGAGCATTCTCTCTCAAGGCGGTCCCTGCTTATCTTAAGGAGATTCTTCGTAACCTTTTTATCATCAGGGTCCGTCTCCTCGTACATGACATAGGTTATATCCCCGATTTTCTTCATGACACCTTCATACTCTTCCTCGGTTTTTTCGTCTTCATACGTCTCGGTATCATGTCTGAAAGTCTTAAATATTATCTTTATATTATCTGCGCGGCTACCACTCATCTGATGATTCCCGTCGCCTTTACAAATACATCCGGGTAGAGATCTTTTAATCTCTTTTCCGCTGACATAGCTTCCTCTTTATTTTTAAAGAGTCCGAATACGGTAGGACCCGATCCGCTCATAAGTGATCCCGATGCACCAAGATCCAGCATGGATTTCTTAAGCTCATTAATTATATCATATTCCGAGCATGTCACCGACTCAAGTACATTTCCCATACCGGCTACGATATCATCCATGCTGCCTGCCATGATACCCTTTATCACCCTGTCCATATCGGGATGAATCACTTCCTGCCACTTAAGAGTTTTATATACATGTACTGTCGATACATTTATCGGAGGTTTTGCTATCAAAGTATACATCTCCGTCCTGTTGTCGAGCTCTCTTAATTTCTCTCCTATACCCTCTGCAATGGCGCATCCGCCCTGTATGCAAAAAGGTATATCGGCGCCTATCTTTACACCTGTATCTATCATTTCCTGCATCGTCAGGTCCAGGTCAAATACCTTGTTCATACCGATTATCACGGCTGCTCCGTCAGTGCTGCCTCCTGCCATACCTGCTGCAACGGGTATGTTTTTATTTAAGCTTATATTCACGCCCTCTTTGATACCATATGTCTCTGTCATGAGCTTTGCAGCCTTTACTGCCAGGTTTGTATCATCAGAAGGCACATCCTTACTGTCACACGAAAAATTTATACCCTTTTCCGCTCTCTCTATTGTTATGACATCATAGAGATCCACCTGCTGCATGACAGTCTTTAGGAGGTGATATCCGTTATCGGTCCTGCCGGTGACATCGAGTCCTATATTGATCTTTGCGTATGCCTTTAAAGTGCACGAATCCATTTCTCGTCTCCTCTTACCTTTATTATCTCTGTCATAAACATATCGATGGCAGCCGGTCTCTTGTTATAGAGAGCTACAAGGCTTATGTCTTTTGTGTATCGTAAATTTACATCATGATTACCGATAAAGCTCTTTATTACTTTATCAAGTTCTTCGTTGGCATGGTCATTATCAAATCTGTCAATAAAGAATATGTCATATGCCTTTTCCTTATTCTCCATTAGCTTGATGATGTAGCAGAGCATTCTGATATGATTGGGATTGAGGACATCGACTCCTTCATGTATATCTGCCTGAAGTTTTGCCTCCAGCACTGCGGATTTTCTGATGTTGCCGTTTTTGTCTGTAGAGAGTCCCTCTATCGTACCTACTTTCATCTCTCCTCTCTCGATGAGGTCTATAAAGATATTTGTGAGAGCAGGGTCAAACTGGGTACCGGAGCATCTCCTTAGCTCCGCCAGCACTTCCTCGTCGGTCAGTCTCTTTCTGTATATACGGTTTGATGTCATGGCATCATACGAATCGGCCAGAGCCAGTATCCTGGCTACAAGGGGGATATCCGTATCGGACAGTCCGTCGGGATATCCGTTGCCGTCAAATCTTTCATGATGATTTCTGATACCCTCAAGGAGTCCCTCTATCTCATTGCCCATTGAGCTCATGATCTCGTATCCGATCTCGGGATGCTTCTTCATCAGGCTGAATTCCTCATCATTTAATTTACCTGCTTTATTGAGGACGCTCTCGGCTACGCCTATCTTGCCGATATCATGGACCAGTCCTATATAATGGACTCTTAAAATATCATCTTCACTGAGGTCATAGTCTGCAGCCATCTCCCTGGCGAGTCTCATGGCATAATAGCCTACACGCTCCGAATGGCCTCCCGTATACTCGTCACTCGCATCTATGGAGTTGGCGATGATCTCGATGGTATTAATCATGCTGGCTGTATGGCGGCGCTCCCTTTTCTCGGAAGCGATTCTCTCATCATGCATAACCTGCATGATGGTTGTGATCATGAGTATGATGAGGCCTATGGATATCCATGTACCCATCTGGTGAAATTTCGCTGTGTAAAATCCGATGAGTTCCCCGGATGACATAATCAGAAAGCAGATCATACCTATCAGGGTGATACGGTACTCCCCGCTCTTACCGGTCTTTACATCAGTGACTATGTTGACAATAGACATGAGGATTCCCACCACCATCCAGATATGTGAGAAAACCAGTGTGTCATACATCTCAGCCACACCGAAAGCATTTAGTACGATATTAATAAACAGCTGGAGCAGCTGGACTCCCTCCATCACAAGATAACGCTTATGATAATTGCGATGCTGAACCTCATCAAAGAACATGCATCCGAATACTACGATGAGCTCGACCGCAAAATATGCAAAAAATCTGGCGAGAGAAGGTCTGCAGAAAACAACCTGACGGATCTTTGTCTCGCTGATTATCCACATACCTATATTGATCATCAACAGTCCGAGATTTCTCGAGGCATCCACACGATATGACCTGCCAAGAAACAGGCATCCGACTACCAGCATTCCGCCGAGCATCAGTACGAAAGATGCGGCTATATTAACCATGGCACCGTATTTTATCGTATCCTTCCAGGGATTCAGTCCGTATCCGTAGGTTACTCCGTCCAGGGCTCTGTGAGCTTTCAGCTCTACTTTTATGCGGATAGTTTTACCGGCGTCACCGCTGTTTAAATTGATCGCAATATATCCGCTGGGATTGTATTTCGGATTGCCGTTTAACATATCCGACGTATATTTCGCCCTGAGCTCTCCCCCTATGTAAATATACATATTTGAAAGTGATGTTCTGGTGAGCAGGGTCATTCCTTCCGTGATATTATCCGGCAGGACATTTGTTATATCAAGCTGATTACCGTACGATTCATCCGGTGAAAAAGGCAGCGTTATCTCCTCATCTGGTTTATCACTCGAAAGGAGCCATCCCTCATTAAAATCAAACGTCTCATAAGTTCCGATTGGCGATTCCCCGGAGATATTGCTCTTATCAAAGGCGGCAATCATCATCATCATGAATACTACCGCCAGCATAAAGAGCGCCAGTATCCTGATCATGTCTTCCGTGATTTTTATTATATTTTTTCTCTTATCAACACCCATTATTACTGGCCTTTACCCTGTTGTTTTACGGACAATATTTGTCATGTCATATACTCTTATGACATATCCGATATGTCTGTTCCGACCTGAATACAGAAATCCGATCTGGTATCTGTATGTACTGCCTTTATATGAAAACGTGCTGTCCTCTATGTTTTCATGATCGTTTTCTTTAACATATTCCATTAAAGGCTGACGCAGAAAAGTATTAAACCTGCCTCCGTTTCCCGGTATCTTTTCCTCGAGCTCCCATTCATTTAATTCGGGAAACAGATCTGTCGCATAAATATTGCTGCCCATAAACAGCAGATTCTGATTAAAGATTATATATCCCGTCTTTTGAATTATATCATCTATATTGCTGTGGATATTATCGATCGAATAATCGGTTATCTTGTGAAGGGGAGCGATCATGATAGTGAGTCCTAATATCAGCCCCATGGGGAGCAATTCTATCTGCAGGTGTGCTATTCGCTCTACCATATACAGACTCATTATGAGAGCCATTGCCAGGAGTATGATCTGGACATTGATACGGCTGACAACACTTTTTTTGTTAAGGGAATAAAACGCTGCCACAACAGTAGCCAGCATATAAAAGATCATCGAGATAAGATATAGGGTATGAAGTGGTCCGTATACTTTGGTCAGGTATGCTCCGTGGGGACCTTTGTTGTATTCCACAGACTGATAGAATACTCCGAGCTGACCGGCGGTCAGTACTGCCATATAGAGCAGACCCTGAACCGTATGCATGATACATTTTGCAAATCCCGGGATATGGATCTTACAGATATGTGCCACGATCAGAAAGATAAGCATGGGACCGAATATGCCTGCCAGATAAGAGACTTTTGTTGCCAGTATGGCTTCATCCAGATCTACCGATGCTGCGATGGCATAATATCCACCGTTGCTCACAAGTATGACTGTGAGCAGCAGCACAAAAGTAACGCTTGGCTTTTTCTCAAAAGACAAGACACATATGAGCATAGCGAATGTTATGCAGAAACAGATCAGATAAATCATCAATATCCCCCGTATACTTTAATATCTTATGACGCGACATCCTCCATCTGAGCTGTATAGAGTCTGTAATATGCTCCCTTTTTTCTCATGAGCTCCTCATGGGTACCCTGCTCAAGTATGCCACCGCCTTCTATATACATTATTTTATCACATCCTGTCACAGTTGATAATCTGTGGGCGATAATAAAGCTTGTACGGCCTTTAAGCATTGCATTTAATCCTGCCTGGAGTGCCTTTTCCGTACGGACATCTATGCTGGATGTAGCCTCGTCAAGAACCAGGATGGCCGGATCGGAGAGCAGTGTCCTGGCGAAGGATATGAGCTGTTTCTGGCCCTGGGAGAGGGTCGAGCCTCTTTCCTTTACTACAGTACCATAACCGTCGGGCATTCCCTGTATGAAATCATCGGCGCATACAGTCTTTGATGCACACCTTATCTCTTCATCAGTGGCATTTAATCTGCCGTATCTGATATTGTCGGCTATGGATCCGGAAAATATAAAGCTGTCCTGGAGCATAATACCCATCTGGGATCTGAGTGATTCCAGAGTCACCTTTGAGATATCCTGACCGTCTATGTATATGGCTCCGCTGTCGAGATTGTAAAATCTTGAGATGAGGCTGACTATCGTACTCTTGCCTGCACCGGTAGGTCCTACCAGGGCTATGCTCTCGCCGGGCTTTACAGTAAATGAGACATCATGGAGTATCTCCTTGCCTTTCTCATATGAAAAGCTCACATGATCAAATACGACCTCTCCTGACTGTTCCCCTCTTTCACGGGCTGCCCTTAAGTCAGACATAGGTACGGCATCAGGAGCATCATCTATGAGTACGGGCTCGTCCATCGTCTCAAATATACGCTCAAGGTTTGCGACATTATTAATAAAGTTGTTAAAAATATTACCCAGGTTCATGATAGGCTGCCAGAACTGGGACGCATATGAGGAGACAGCCACTATGGTACCGAGGGATTCATTGCCCTGACCGAATATCAGCAGGCCGAATAAAAATATGGCAGCCCTTACAAATACAGATATGGTATCAATGCCGGGCCATATCATGTTGCTGTAGCTGACAGCCTGCATCCATGTATCCCTGCAGTCTTCTGACAGATCCCTGAATATAACAGCATTCTCATCTTCTCTTGCAAATATCTGGGTAATCCTGGCTCCCACGATATTTTCCTGAAGGTACGCATTTAAGTTGGAGTTTTTATTTGATACATGCTGCCATGAAACTCTCTGCCTGCCTTTAATCCAAAACATAAATACGGCAAGTACGGGTACACCTGCCATGACTACCAGGGAGAGCTTTACATCAACCATAAACATAAATATGACGATGAATATCAGGTTCATGATCTCGAGTATCATATTTATGAGACCGTTGCTCAGCATGTCTGATACGGAGTTTACATAGTTGACTACACGTATCAGGATCTTGCCGTGGGGCCTGTCATCATAATACTGAAACGGCAGCTTTTGCAAATGGGCAAAGAGATCCCCTCTGATGTCATATATTATCTTCTGGCTGACCCTGGCCATGACTCTCGATCTGACAGTTGAAAATATGACACTGACTATAAATGCAAGGAGCAGGAGACCTACCAAAATATAGAGCTGGTTTGTATCCTTTGCCGGAATGGCCTCATCGAGGGCCTGCTTTGTGATAAAAGGTGCCACCAGTCCCGTGATGCCGGCGAGTGCAGATAAAAACAAAGCAACGGCCATGGCCTTTGAATATTTCTTTATATATGAAGAAGCCCTGATGATATGCTTTATGTCAAAAGGCTCTTCCAATAATTCATCCTCTTTATATGTATTTCGCTTCATACTGCCTCACCTCCCATCTGAAGGTTTACAAGGTCTGCGTAGTATCCGCCTTTTTTAATGAGCTCTTCGTGGGTACCGCGCTCCGTAATCTCACCGTGCTGCATGATGAGTATCTGATCTGCCTCTTTTGTCGTAGAGATACGCTGGGCGATTATGATCTTGGTACATTCAAAGTCAAGTTCTTTAAGGCTCTGCTGGATATGCTTTTCTGTCTCCAGATCCACAGCCGATGTGGTATCGTCGAGGATAAGTATGGACGGTCTCACAGCCAGGGCTCTTGCCAGAGATATCCTCTGCTTCTGGCCTCCTGAGAGTCCTACGCCTCTCTCGCCTACTATGGTCTCGTATCCTTCCGGCATCTTGGCGATAAAGTCATCTGCCGATGCATATCTGGCAAAACGTACTACCTGCTCACGCTTAATGGAGCTGTCGCCGTATGCGATATTGCCGTCTATTGAATCGGAATAAAGGAGGACCTCCTGGGTGGCAAGTCCTATATTTTCTCTTAAATATTTAAGCTTATAATCCTCAACATTTACGCCGTCAATCAGTATCTCACCACCTGTCGCCTCGTAAAATCTCGGTATCAGATGTATGAGGGAAGTCTTGCCGCATCCTGTCTCACCCATGATGGCTATGGTCTGGCCGGGCTCTGCCGTAAATGAGATATGCTTAAGTACCGGCAGATTGCCGTCCTCATACTGAAAGCTGACATCCCTAAACTCTACTCTGCCCTTAAGACGTGAGTCGTTTGATATTGCATTTTCTTTGTCCCTGATATGAGCCTTGGAATAATAGATATCCATGACTTTGTCTGATGCTGCCGCAAAGCGTTGGAATTCGTTCATGATATTTCCAAGCTGACGCATAGGGTTTGCGATAGCCCATGTAAGTCCTGAAAATGCCACAAACTCGCCCATGGTGAGTTCTCCCTTTATGAGGAAGAGACCTCCTGCCAGGAGCAGTATTACTCTCAGGAGGTTTGCGGTAAATTCCACATAAGGATAAAAATCAAGCCACGTATTTGCTGTCTTTATATTTGTATCCCTGTAATCTTTATTGCACTCATCAAATCTCTCTATCTCATATATTTCTCTCGCGAATGCTTTTACCACCCGGTTTCCGGAGATATTCTCCTGGGCTACGGTATTCATCTCAGCCAGCTTCTCACGGAGGAGTGCATGCATGGGTGCGATCTTTTTATTGAACAATACGATGACGCCAAATAATAGCGGGCCTACTGCAAGGATACACAGGGCCAGCTTTACATTCATATACATATAGTAGATGGCTGTGGCTGATACGAGGGAAAAAGCTTCAAAAATCATACGGATGACCCATGCCAGCATATGACGGACAGCGTCAAGATCGCCTGTCACTCTGGTCATGAGATCACCTGTCCTGTATGTATTGTAAAAGACCATATCCTGGCGCTGGATCTTGTCATACAGAATATTGCGGACTCTGTAGAGAACCTTCTGGGATACGACCTCATAGATCATACAGTCAAAATATACGATTAATACTCTCAGGATTGTAAAGCCGATCATGGCTGCGATGAGGGCATAGAAAATATCACGATGCAGCGCCATATTGTTTACAGCGCTCTCTCCTGTTAAGAAATCATCGATGATCCTGCTCGAAAAATAAGGTACCGTGAGCTGCATTCCGTTATAAATAAATGTACCCAGAATACCGATTAGATACAGGGTCTTGCAGCCTTTCATATTTGTGATGAGCCACTTTATCCTGCCGGGCCTTACAGTAGTACTCTGTGCCAGCTGCATTAAAGATCTCTCGATCTCTTTCTCTTTTTCACTCACTCTCTTCACGAAGAAAACCCTCCGCATACTGTACCAAAAAATGTTAAACCAAATCCGACCAAATCAATGGGTCTTGCGTCAACATTAAATGAAACGAATACAATATGCAAGGGGGTTTTTAAAAAAACAAAAATATTTTATTTAAAATGTAACGGTCTCAGGCGCCTTTGTAAATGAAGAGAATGTAGCGGTGGCATCCTTTAAGTAAAATACCTCTGTGTTGCCGTCATCCTCTGAGTACATGCCACGGAGGTTTGGATAAGCGTCGAGCATCGACTTTCTCGCCTCCCTGTTATCATCCTCAATGAGCTGTCCCGATACACGGAGCCAGTCCCCGTTCATAAATGCACATATCTCTACATTTGGATTTAAATGGATCTGTTTTGATACATCCTTGGACTTGCCGGTCTGGATGTAGAGTTTGCCCTCAAATACATTTACTGTACCAAAAGGCCTTACTCTCGCTTTGTCTCCGTCAACTGTTGCAAGATAATATGTTCCCGCATCCTTTAAAAACTTTACTACTCTCTCCATTGATCTGATTCCTTTCTTAAATAATTATTCGACTCATGTCGCCAAAACACTTTTTACTAAAATATATTTTACCAAAAAAAAGAATATTAGTCCTCTTTTATAAAAGTCTGATAAAAACTTTTGCAGATATCGCATAGAGGACAGGCGGTTTTTATCCTTCCATCTCTTTCTTTAATTCTTCATACTCCTGCTTAATGGCGATAAATGTTTCTTCATCGCCGCCTTCGTTATCCGGATGATATGCTTTGCAGAGTGCCTTGTATCGTTTATTTAATTTCTCTACTGTATTGCAGCCCGAGAAAAATGATGTACCTCCCGGCATACTGTCGGCCAGTTCATACTGCCGGTCTATAATTTTATATAATCCATCCCTCAGTCTGTCGAGATGTTTTATAAAGGGTTTCAGTCCGGCAAATTCCATTGGGTCCATGTTGCCTTTTGATTTAGATATTTCTCCCGTAATATCTGACAGGCTCCTGAAATATTCATTCGAAGCATTTTCAAGGAGGGGATTGTTTTGTATTACCTGGGCACGCCTTATCTCTTCCATCAAGTCTCCGGCTCCGCCAAGGTGGTCTGAAACTATCTCATAATATTCCAGATTTTCATCATCCTGCTCTATACTCAGGGTCTCAAAGCTCTCCTCATCATCCTCCAGCATATCCATATATCTGTCCTGGTCGTCCTCATCAAATGACAGCTCTCCCGACCACTTTGTCCACTCCATACCAAGGGATATGAGTATTACGGCCACGTCGGCCACTATCACTATAAACAGCAGCACCGAGCTTATGAGTGACCATGTACCAAAACCATTTAGATATTCACTTAGGGATAATCCAAACGTCTCCCTCACTGCTCCGGCAATCTCTGTATACCAAAGATATGCGAATCCTCCGGATGCTATGACAAATAATAACAGGGATACTCTGATAAAAGCCCTGATAAATACATTTATCATTTTGTTTAGATGATAAAAGATGCAGCAGACAACCGTTATCAGAGAAGATGTATATTCACAGAGATCATAATAATCTGATGCAGCGGTATTCATCAGTGACATATAAAGTGAATATGACCCCTTATATATCGTGTCAAAAATCATTCTGACACCAGCAGTTATTATTTTATAAATAACAGATACTACTTTAAAAATGACGCCAAGAGCTGCAAGGGCCACTCCGGCTACGGCGATTATGATCATGATCGTCCTTAAATTATCAGGCAGTATACTCCTGTTGTTGCTTATCATCACGATCACAACGGTAATTACCGTTAATAGCAGCATGATAAATACCGTCTTTATCTTGGCCAGAGCTTTCTCGGTCATCTTTGCAACAGTAGCTATAAACAGAAACGGCAGTGATATAACCGACAGGATATTTATTTTTAAGGCTGTCAGCAGTTCCATTTATTCGTATCGCTCCATCTCATATTTGATTTTCGAGACAAAACGTCCCACGTCATCAATGCTCACCGTGATCCTGTCTCCGGTGTTTGCATCGCAGTATACACAGTCTGTACTGCCGTAGCTGTACCCGTACAGAGCCATGCCCTCAAAGGAGTGGGGCTGACCGTATACCCCTGTTACAGCATTGCATACATATTCGCCGGGTACTCCCACTGCCACGCAACCCGGGAGTACACAGTTTCTCTTTGTGATCTCCACTGCTATGACACGGCAGTCCTTATATTCTTTTTCAGCGGGAGTATCGTTTAGCAGCGTTATGGTTATGCCTTTTGCATCATCTGTATATTCTTCTTTACTGTATGCTTTTATGACAGTCTTATCGGACGGCACTGTCAGGTTAAGTACATCCTTTATATCTTCAAGGGCATAAATGGTATCACCAGTCATGATCAGCCTTGAAAACTTATCAAGTCCCGCCATCTCCCCCGAATGGGATATCAGATCTGATGATCTGATAAACTCATCTTTATTTGCAATAGTGATATTCAGCCTCTGCCCATTATCACGTTTTAATTCAAACGACTCTGTATCGGATTTAAGCTCCACACCGATGACGCCGGCATTGTATGCATATATGTTCTTTAAGTGATAACTGCCCGGATACAGATATGCCGTATATCCAAAGCCGTTATCTTTATCAAGTATTATATTGTAATTTTTTTCCGTGACGATATTTTCGATGACTACGCAGATGTAAAACGAATCAATGAGTTTCTCATCGAGAGTATAGAATTCATCAGGCACAGAGTCAAAGGAAACTGTAAGGGTGCAGTCTCCAACCCTGTTGCCGTCATTTATGCCACATGCAGCGAGACATATAAACGCTGTAAACATTACCAATATTAAATTGCTCAGTAATACTTTGCGATTCATTCAATTCCCGCGATGTGTCTTGCTACATGGACACCGCTGGCAGATGCATGGGAGAGAGAATGGGTGATACCGCTGCAGTCTCCGATGATAAACAGATTTTTATGAAGTGTCTCAAGATTTTCATCAATAGACACTTCCATGTTATAAAACTTAACTTCCACGCCGTAGAGGAGTGTATCCATATTTGCAGTACCCGGTGCTATACGGTCAAGCTTGTAGATCATCTCGATGATACCGTCGAGTATACGCTTTGGCATGACGAGAGAAAGGTCTCCCGGGGTGGCATTTAATGTAGGTGTGATAAACGCCTCATCAATCCTTGACTGGGTACTCCTATGGCCGGTGATGAGATC
>DFKO01000173.1:0-4491 GCA_002373855.1 Lachnospiraceae bacterium UBA3643 | reverse complement strand
ATACTCTCGCCGTATCCGTTACTGTCCTTAAACGGCTCTGAGAAATGCTTTGCCACAAGGAGTGCAAAGTTTGTATTATCCGTCTGCTTTGCAGGATCTTCGTAACTGTGTCCGTTTACAGTCACGATGCCGTTTGTATTTTCATTTACGACTGCGCCTTTTGGATTCATACAGAATGTCCTGACGAGGTCGCCGTACTTTTCCGTTCTGTAGACGATCTTGCTCTCATAGAGCTCATCAGTAAGATGTGAGAATACTTCCGAGGGCAGTTCCACACGTACACCTATATCGACACGGTTTGACTTTGTTGGTATCTCCAAGTCTTTACATACCTGCTCCATCCACTTTGAACCGCTCCGTCCTGCAGAGATGATACAGTATGTACCTTCAAAATCTCCCTTTGAAGTATTGATCAAATATCCGCCGTCTTTCTTTTCGACTTTTGTGACCGGGGTATTAAAGTGAAACTCTACCTTATCCTTGAGCTCATTGTAAAGATTCTGAAGGACCACGTAGTTGATATCAGTACCTAAATGTCTCACTTTGGCATCCAGAAGATGGAGACCGTTCTGGGTGCAGAGCTTTCTGATCTTTGTATTGGCCGTTGAGTAAAGGTGTGTACCCTCTCCTCCGTGGGATAAATTGATCTCATCCACGTACATCATGAGATCCGTTGCCCTGTCCTTGCCGATATACTCATAGAGTGTACCGCCAAACTGGTTTGTGATATTGTACTTGCCGTCGGAGAATGCTCCCGCGCCGCCAAATCCGTTCATGATGGAGCATGTCTCACATCCGATACAACTCTTTATCTTTTTACCGTCTATGGGACATTTCCTCTTATCAAGAGGATTACCCTTTTCAAATACGCCTATCTTAACTGGTTTGCCGCTCTTTACCAGCTCATATGCCGAAAAGATTCCGCCGGGTCCCGCACCTATTATTACCACATCATACTTCATGTTTATTTATATCCCTTCCTTCATTCCCTCTATTAAACCGGGAATCACTGTTGTCAAATATATATATGGCACAGGTTAAAATTCTTCCTTAAGTGCCTCAAGGACTTTCTCAAGGTTTACAGACTTTGAAGCTTTTAAAAGTACCGTACTGTCTTTTACGGCATAATCAAGTACATGATCGGCTGCTTTGTCCGCATCCGGATAGCAGAATATTTTTGATTCTGCCATACCTCCGTTTTTTGCGCCTCTGCTGACAGCCTCGGCCATCTCTCCCACGCAGATGATCTTGTCTGCGCCCTGCTTTGCCGCATACATTCCAAGCTCTGAATGATATTTTGCGGTATCTGCACCAAGTGATGTTATATCGCCGAGAATTGCGATCTTAATCCCCTCGCCCTTCATCAAAAGGTCGATTGCCGCTTTTGCCGAAGTAACATTTGAGTTGGTGCTTCCGTCAATGATCGTCATCCTGCTACGGTATATTATCTCATTACGTCCACGAAGTGCATGACATTTTTCGAGTCCACGCTTTATGTCTGTCTCGGAAAGTCCCATTACCCTTCCTACTGCGGCTGCTGCCACAGCATTTGATATCATGTGATATCCCGGTATCTTAAGCTCCACATCCGTATCGCCTATTCCGTCACCGCAGAGGGTAAACTCACTGCCCATCAGTCTGTGGTCCCTGATCCTGTTTACATGATAGGGCAATGACCCGTCATTTACTCCATAGAACACAGGCTTCGTACCGTTTACATCCTGAATCTCCCGAAGCTTGTCATCATCTCCGTTAAGGACTGCCCTGCCGCCTTCTTTAAGGCCGTTGAATATCTCTGTCTTTGCCTTAAATACACCGTTTCTGTCATTGAAATTATCAAGATGACAGAGCCCTATACTTGTGATCACCGCAATATCCGGATTAACCATCTCCGCCAAAGCTTTCATTTTGCCTGGTGCTTCCACACCCATCTTAATGACTGCCACTTCATGCTCATCTTTTATCTTAAGAAGTGTAAGTGCTATGCTCTGCTTTCCGTAAAGAGATTCCTGAATATAATGAACCCTGTACTTTTCCATCAGAACGCCGGCTATCATCTCTTTGGTTGCAGACTTGCCGACGCTTCCTGTTACACCTATTACCTTTATATCGACCTGCTGTCTGTAGAAAGCTGCTATCTTATCAAGTGCCTCCATACAGTCCTTTACAAGAAGACACGGTCCGTAAAATTCATCCGGCAGTTCTTCGCATATTGCAAGGCAGGCTTTCTTTTCAAAGGCTGTCTGTATATACTCATTGCCGTCAACCGACTCATTTCTGACCGCAATATATACATATCCGTGATCCACAAATCGTATATCTGCTGCCACTCCCCTGACCTCATCATCGAGGGACACTTTTGCTCCTTCCGCACCGGTCATTAGCTCCGGCATATAGAGATCGCCGCCTGTAACCCTTGTAATGCTGTCGATTGTAAGATTTTTCATACCTCTGAAAGCCATATTATCGACCCCCTTGTTTAATTTTTTAACCCTGAAATTTTGTTCGAAATACCTTGTTAATTATACCATATTTCCATGTTTTTCGTCATTATTGTCACTTCAAATAAAAAACTGTAAACCATTTTGATTTACAGTTCTTTAAATGCATAAATATCAAATAGTAATTACCACAACAACTTAACGTACTCCTAAAACACGTTAAATCATACCTTTTTGCCTATCATATATTCCTGATTCAATATTCCAAGAATCCTGACTCCCACAAGCTCGTTGGCTCTGTAGCTTCCGGGGACAGCTACCCTGACATATTCCTTTGTATGACCGACGCTGTATATCTCTCCGTCTATCTCCTTTTCCTCTTCTATGAGGATCTCTTCATCCCTGCCGACATACCACTCACGAAACTCATTCATGTACTTATCGTCAATGACTGTCAGTTCATCGCTCCTGACTGACTTCTCTTTATCCGTCAGCTGATCAGGCATTTTATCAGCCACAGTTCCCTTACGCCTCGAGTACTTAAATATATGGATCTTTGAAAACCCGATTCTCTCTGCAAACGCTTTACACTCAGCAAAATCTTCCTCTGTCTCTCCGGGGAATCCGACGATGATATCTGTCGTAATGGCAGGATGCTCAAAATATTTTCTGATTATCTCCACGCCCCCGGCATACTGATCTGCATTATAATGCCTGTTCATACGCTCAAGAGTTCTGTCACATCCGCTCTGGAGCGAGAGATGGAAATGGCCGCAGATCTTATCCATACAGGACAGTCTCTTGATAAAGTCGTCCGTCACTATCCTCGGTTCAAGGGAGCCCAGCCTGATGCGGTATACGCCCTCGATATTATTTATCCTATCAAGAAGATCAAGGAGTGCATCAGGGTTAAACTGATCAGCCTTTGATTTTTCATATATGAAATCTGCTCCGTATGAACTGATATGGATGCCGTTTATTACAAACTCCCTGTAGCCCCGGATAACAAGCCCCTTTATCTCATCGATAATATCCTCAAACTTTCTGCTCCTTGCCCTGCCCCTGGCATACGGGATGATACAGTAGCTGCAAAACTGATTACAGCCATCCTGTATCTTGATAAATGCCCGGCTATGCTCTGCAGACTCACTGATATGGAGAGTCTCATACAGAGTATCCTTATCATCTGCCTTGACCACATCGCAGTTTTTATCGGTACGACCGGCAAGATACTCCTCGAGTATGCTCACTATCCGGCCTTTACGGTTATTGCCTATACAGAGATCTATACCTTCTGTCTTTAATTTATCCTCATCGCATGTATCAACGTAGCATCCGACAGCTACTATGACAGCATCTGGGTTTTTATGTCTGGCACGGCTCAGCATCTGGCGGCTCTTTCTGTCAGCAATATTAGTGACACTACATGTATTTACGATATAGATATCCGCCATATCATCAAAAGAAACCATCTCGTACCCTTTGTTTACGAGGAGCTCTGTCATGGCATCCAGTTCATATGAATTTACTTTACATCCCAGATTGTGAAATGCTACTTTTTTGTTGTTCATTTTTTGTTCCTTTATTGACTAAAACCTTTCATTGCACTAATATTATAAGCAAGGTTACACTTACGGAGGTATAAAAGAATGCAGACAGTCAGTATTTCATTAAATTCAATCGATAAGGTTAAATCATTTGTAAACGAGATTTCAAAATATGATTTCGATTTCGATCTCATCTCAGGAAGATATGTCATCGATGCAAAGTCGATCATGGGTATCTTCTCACTTGATCTCTCAAAGCCCATTCAGCTCAACATCCACGATGAGGAAGGCACATCAAACGTAATGGATGTCCTCGCTCCCTACATCGTAGAGTAAGGCTTACGATTAACCTGATTTGAAACATAATACTTTAAACACAAAGAGTTCCGAGATTTCGGAACTCTTTTATTTATATACCCGGTCCAAAGACTCCGTTTGATACATAAGTATTACTTTTTAATCTCTATTATCTCCCTGGTCTCAAGGGCTCTCGCCACCATCTC
>DFKO01000120.1 GCA_002373855.1 Lachnospiraceae bacterium UBA3643 | reverse complement strand
CACTCTCTGTCACATACTTTTTTGACATCCATTTTGCACTCACGGACGCATTTACCGCATCCGATGCACTTTGACTCATCGACACGGATACCATATACGGATATGGGATTAAACAGGGAATAAAGAGCCCCGAGGGGACACAGAAACCTGCAAAAAGCCCTGTGGCAGAATGCACACATCACCAGAATAAATACGAGTACTCCGCACTTCCATGAAAAGAGAAATCCGATCATGGAACGGAGGGACTCGTTTTTTATTAACAAAGGTATACCGCCCTCTAAAGTACCTGCCGGGCATATAAATTTGCAAAAACCGGGATACTTAAATGCAAGGGGGATAAACACCACAAAAACCACGAGTATCACATATTTTAGATATGACAACACTCTCGTCACTTTATTTTTCTTTATCTTTTTCACGGGAATCTTTACGATCAGGTCCTGAACCAGTCCGAAAGGACATAAGAATCCGCATATAAATCTTCCGAGCATCAGGCCAAACAGCAGGATGGTACCAAGTACATAGTAGGGTATCCTGTTTCCGGCTGAGAGCAGTCCTCCCTGGAGTGATCCCAATGGGCAGGCTCCCACGGCTCCGGGACATGAATAACAGTTTAGACCGGGCACGCATACACCCTTGCTGTCGCCTCTGTATATATGACCCTCTGCAAAGCCCTTAAAATTACAGTTGTAGAGAACTGCGGCTATTACCTGGATACACCTTCTCTTATATGATATCTTCATCAGCCGATACCTATACATTCAAAGCAGACCATGGCTGCCCTGTTTTTCACATCTTTAAAACCGCCGGTCTTTAAACCGACGGTCAGTAATGCTGCTGCTATTATGA
Organism: Lachnospiraceae bacterium UBA3643; assembly: GCA_002373855.1. GTDB lineage: Bacteria > Bacillota > Clostridia > Lachnospirales > Lachnospiraceae > NK4A136. The sequence continues at coordinate 9,907 of DFKO01000120.1, read as the reverse complement.
GCATGATTACCTTTGCGACAAGCTTTCTCATCAGTCAAGACACTCCTCTATGGCATGGCTGTACTCATCGTACATTGCGTCTGCTCCGTACGCTCCGACAAATATCTTGTAGATTACGCCCTTATTTATAATCAATGTATAGGGAATTCCGTCTGTGGGATAATAATCCTCCACAGTGTAATACTCATCATATCCGATATTGTATGTATATCCGTTTTCGCTTACAAACGAATCTACATCAGCCTTAGTCTCGCCACAGTCGATACCGATGATTACAGCATCCCCGTCCTCATAGAGATTCTGGAGTGCAGGCATCTCGCCTACACATGGAGGACACCATGTAGCCCAGAAGTTAAGGAGTACTACCTCATCATCATAATCAGAGAGGGTAAATGTATCGCCGTTTACGAGTGTCACTGTAAAGTCAGGAGCCACATCTCCCTCCGAGAGCTCCACGAAGGGATCGCCTATACCTAAGGTAGCATTTGGGCGGTCAGGGAATTTGTCATCTTTATCATCGTCCCTGTCATCTTCAGACGATTCATAATGACCTGAAGGCTTGTCACTCTCCTTGCCGCCACAGGCACAGAGTGTGAATGCAGACAATGCTATTATTAATGCTGTGATTATTTTCTTCTTCATTATTTATTCCTCATAACTGCTATACAGTTTCTCAAGCTCAGGTCGGCATTTCAAAAATACCTCGGCGAGCTTTGCATCAAAGTGAGTACCTGAATCATTGCTTATAATCTCAAATGCCTTGTCAAATGAGAATGCCTCCTTGTAGCAGCGTTTTGATACAAGGGCATCAAATACATCCGCAAGAGCCATTATCCTCGCCTCCACAGGTATTTCATCACCGGATAGACCCTCCGGATATCCCTTGCCGTTTACTTTTTCATGATGATAGTGAGCTACATTTGTGGCAATCCTCACAAACTCTTCATCCTCGATACCCGTCAGGATATTCTTTACGACCTTGGCTCCCTCTGCCGCATGGGTTTTCATTATATCATATTCCTGATCGGTGAATCTGCCCTGCTTACGCAGTATGGCATCATCTACGGCAATCTTTCCGAGGTCATGCATTGGGGCGCTCCGCTCCACATATCTTAAAAATTTTGCGCTAAAGCCCATCTTTTCATTAATGAGGTGCTTTGCAAATATATTGACTACATCACTTGTACGCTTGATATGACCGCCTGTACTGCTGTCTCTTGACTCGACCATCATAGCCATGCCAAGGAGAGTTCTGTCCTTCATCTCATTTATCTTTCTGGTCTTGTTTTCTACTTCTGTGGACAGATCCTTGTTGTAATTTTTGAGCATATGAACATAACGCTTCTCCTCAGTCACATCATTCATCTCGAGGACGATTGCCTTTCTGATCGGCAACCTGCCCTGGCGGAAAAATGAACAGTTGTATATATGATCCATATACTCGACTTCGCCGACCGATGTCCTGCTCTCAACAGACAGGATAAACTTGGCCAGATTTTTGCCAAATAATTTCATTACTGCAGATTCTTCCGAAAGTTTCTTTTCAAGGGGCGCAGTCTTTAGCTCCGGAAATACGGTGAGGGCGTGGTCATTGCAGCTCTCATATCCCTGATCTTCATCAAATGCAATATAAACCGATGTGTTGACCATCTGCTTTACTATGGCTGAATTGTTGCTCACATCATACTTATGGATTTTGTGCATTGCCGTGTACACAAGGATACTTAAGAGCACAAATGCGAGGGGCATCACATCAAAGTTTAATTTAAGGATCCTCTCGGTTGTATATGTGATGACACCTATGGCATTGCCAATGAGGATTATCATACAGTTTGAAAAACTCACGGCATTTTTTCTGTTCATGGACAGTATTGAGGTCACTATGCACGCACCGTAATATCCAAAGAGTGTCGCAAGGTATACCGAATGCATGGGGCCGTATTCCTTAACAAGCACGATCATTTCTCCGACCTTTTCGATCTCAAGGCTCTTGTAGAAAATGTCGGTGTAACCTATGGTACACGCTGTCATGTACAGCAGCACTTGAAGTATCAGCATCAGGCATATTGCCCATCTCTTTATATAAATACGACATATCTCACATACGGTAAAAAAGAGTGTGACAGGTATGAATATACCGCCGACATATGTCAGTTTGATACCTATCGCAGCTTCCCTTACTGTAGTTGCTCCGGCGTTTATGATCCAACCGCCGTTTGCTATGATAACTAATATTGTGGTGATACACTGAAAAATACTGGTTCTCTCTTCAAACAAGAGTACCCATAAAAGAAACAGAAATGAAATTGCAAAACACGACCAGTAAAATACCATCGAATAATCCTTTAAAGATTATGAGTGATTTCTCATAATATCCAGCATACGTTTAGTGTTGCCTGCGATATCTCCCCTGAATATTGATGAACCGGCCACTATCACATTGGCTCCGGCATCCAGCACCATGGGCAGATTATCAAAATTGATTCCCCCGTCTACTTCCAGCTTTGTCTTTAAATTGTTTTCTCTAATATAATCGGCTGCCTTTTTTATCTTTGATGTACATGCATCAAGGTACTTCTGGCCTCCGAATCCCGGACGTACAGTCATGATAAGGAGCATATCTATAACTTTAAGATACGGAAACACTGCCTCTACCGATGTCTCCGGGTTGATTGCCAGGCCTGCTCTCGCTCCCTCACTCGTGATCTGGTGAATGGCATTTTTAATATTATGAGAAGCCTCAAAATGAACCGTTATCAGGTCCGCTCCTATATCTATAAATTCCTGCACATACCTGCCGGGCTCCGTGATCATGAGATGCACATCGAGAAATGTATCCGTATGCTCATTGATCTGCTTTAATATCGGCATTCCGTATGATATGGATGGTACAAACACTCCATCCATCACATCGATATGGAGCCAGTCACAGCCTGCCGAAACAGTCTCATCTATGTCTTTTTGCAGATGCATGAAATCTGCCGATAAAATTGAAGGTGATAAATAATTCATGATCCCAGCCTGTCAGTACTTATTTTTTTCTTTATCTCTCTGCTCTGTATAGAGCGCATGATAATTATCGTATCGTAACCGTCCTATATAGCCGTCTGCAAGAGCCTGCTTGACCGCACATCCCGGCTCATGGGTATGGGAGCACGGATCAAATCTGCACATGCCCTCATAAGGGAAAAACTCCCTGTAATACGCCTTGATACTGGTGCTGTCGATATCCTCCATAAGCTCAAGAGCCGTAAATCCCGGAGTATCGGCTATGTATGTATCTTTAAGATCTCTTAATCTGAATATCTCCGAATGCCTGGTGGTATGCTTTCCTCTTGCGGTCTTTTCGCTTACCCTGCCTGTCTCCATGATATATTTCTCACAGAGCCTGTTGATGATAGTCGACTTGCCTACTCCGCTTGGTCCGGCCAGCGCCGTCATCTTTCCCTCAAGGAGCTTTTTAAGCTCTTCCATATCATCATCTGCTTTTGCTGATATGGAGAGAACCGGAAATCCGCAGTCCCTGTAATCAGATGCTATCCTGTCTATCTTTTCGTCATCGGCTTTATCCGATTTGTTAAAGCAGATTATACAGTCTGCATTTTGTTTTTCAAGACATATTAAAAACCTGTCGAGGAGCTGGAGATTTGGAGCCGGTTTTTCATACGCCATCACGATGAGAACCTGATCCACATTTGCTATCTCGGGACGGATGAGCTCGCTCTTTCTGTCATAGATGGCAGTCATGCTGCCGGTCATTGCTTCCCGGTCCACATACTCTAGGTCCACCATATCTCCGACGAGGGGTCTTTTATACCTGTCACGGCGGAGCGTGCCCTTTGCATGGCATTCGATGATGCCCTCTCCCGGTACATCTATGTAATAAAATCCTGCGATTCCTTTAACTATCCTGCCTGTCATTTACGGTACCTTTGTAAAGGTCACTGTCGTAGGTCCGGCAGTCTTGGTCTCTATCACATCCTGGACGGTCACGTTGCCCTCGGCATCTGTGACTTCCGTAGGTTTGCTCACATTATATGTAATGGTATATTCGCCTGACGCAATGCTGTAGATATTGCTGACATTGATTGCCACAGGGAATGTACTGGTAGTCGTCTGGAACAACTGGGATCCGTCAGAACCCTTTAAGGTCACTACTGCATCGCCGCCTGCATAATCGGAAGGAGCCGATACTGATACATTGCAGTTGTAATATGCCGGTTCCACGCCCTTGCTGGTACGCAGTTCAATCGTAGTACCGGAGCTGACTGTGATTCCCGAAGAGTAGCTCTGATAGCATACCATGCCTACAGGCACTGTAGGTGAATATTCATCAGTCGTAAAGTTTACATCGAGTCCTGCCTCTACAAGTATGGCGAGGGCTTCCTCGTGGGATTTGCCTATTACATCAGGTACAGTCACGGATACAAGTTCGGATCCTAATGATACCGTGATGGTAACTGTCGATCCTCTCTCTGCAGGCTGACCTGCTTCAGGTGACTGGGATATGACATTGTTTTTAGCTACAGAATCAGAGTTTGCTGATATCACGGATACGACATAGCCGTCTCCCTCAAGTGTAGCTGTAGCCTCTGCTTTTGTGAGTCCCGTTACGGTAGGCACGGTGGCTGCTTCCACGCTCTGATCTCCGCTGCCTTCCGTTCCTGCTGCAGCTGCCACAGTATCTGTGCTGACCGCTCCGTTTGGATCTGTGGGAACTCCCGCGGTATCCCCTGCTCCTATCTCCACTACCTCACCGTTTCCTGATGAGAATATGTTTGTGATGCCGAGAGCACTCGCCACGACATATAAAAATACACATCCGATAATGATGACTGCTGCCACGATAAGTATGGTAGTGAGGAGTTCCGCTTTCGGATTAAAGTCTTCCTCGCCTTTTCCCGGCTTTTTCTTATTAGAGCCGGATGTCTGGGAGCTTTTGCCTGACTTGCCACTCCTGCCTGACGAGCTCTTGCTGCCTGATTTTTTAGGCGTGGGCTCCTCTGTCCTTGTCTTTTTCACTACATAAGGCTCGGGCTCAATATAGCCTGCCTGATCTATGGGTATGAGATTGCCGTTTTCATCCTCAATATATTCCTGGTACTCTTCTCCTCCCTCGTAGGGGATCTCGCTTGCCAGTGCCTTGGCCTTGGCCATGGACTTTCTGGGATCCGTATCTCCCATCTGGGCATCAAAGTTTTCTCTGCGCCTTGTCTGTTCCTTTATGGCGCTTAATTCCTCTTTGGTGATATCCTTGGTCACGCCGGATACCGTATTATCCTCGATACGCACAAAGTTTTCGTCAGGGCTGATGAGGGATTTCTTCAGATCCTCGATCATGTCCGGTGCGTTCTGATATCGTCTGTCAGGACTTTTCTGGGTAGCCTTTAGTACTATCTGCTCCACACTGATGGGTATCTCAGGTACAAATTCCCTGGGAGAAGGCATGGGCTCCTGAATATGCTTTATGGCTACCGCAACTGTAGTCTCGCCGTTAAACGGCACTCTGCCCGTGAGCATCTCAAAGAGTGTGATACCCAGTGAATAGATATCACTCTTTTCATCGGAGAATCCGCCTCTCACCTGCTCAGGTGATGTATAGTGTACACTTCCCATTACATTTGATGTGATGGTATTGCTGGTTGCAGCCTTGGCTATACCAAAGTCCGTTACCTTTACCTTGCCCTCTTTACTGATGATGATATTCTGGGGCTTGATATCCCTGTGAATGATATGATTGTTGTGAGCCGCCTCGATACCCATTGCTACCTGGATAGCGATACTTACGGCTTCCTTAACAGAGAGTCTTGCCTTTTTCTCGATATACTTCTTTAACGTAATACCCTCGACAAGCTCCATTACTATATAATGAAAGCCCGACTCCTCACCTACATCATATACATTTACGATATTCGGGTGCATGAGACCTGCTGCCGCCTGGGCCTCAACTCTGAACTTTGATACGAAATCACTGTTCTCTGAGAACTCCTGCTTCAGCACCTTCACGGCAACAAAACGGTTGAGCTTGTGATCCTTTGCACGATACACATCGCTCATTCCGCCGGTACCAATCTTTTCAATTATCTCGTAGCGCTCGGCTATCAGCATTCCTACCTTTATCATAAAAAACTCCCTATACGGTATCCTCTGTAAAGACCTGTAAAAGCAATACGGATATATTATCCTTGCCGCCCTTCTGGTTGGCTCCGTCCACAAGACGTCTTGCCTTGTACTGCAGGTCTCCCGGTCCCTTTACGATCGTCTCAATATCTTTATCATCGAGCATATTTGTCAGCCCGTCAGAACAAAGGAGTGCGATGTCACCATCCCTGATGTCATCCACTTCAAAGAAATCTATGTCTACATTTTCAACTACACCTACCGCTCTGGTGATGATATTTTTATCCGGATGGCTCCTGGCCTTTGCGCGATCGAGTCCGCCCATCCTGATCATCTCCTCCACGAGAGAATGGTCGGTAGTGATCTGGCGCATCTCATCTCCTATCACATAGAGACGGCTGTCGCCTATATTGGATACGAGGAGTTCATGTCCGTCAAACGACGCACTGACCAGTGTCGTACCCATACCCTTGTAATTATCATCCGAAAATGATTTTTCCCTGATTTTTGTATTGGCTGTCTCTATGGCATCAGAAAGCAGCCGGATAGGTCTCGTCTCCTTTGAGCGCATTATCTCGGATACTATGATCTCCACAGTACTCTTTGATGCATACTCTCCGGCCTTGTAACCACCCATACCGTCTGCAACCATAAAAAGATTCGGCAACGCCCCTACCGGCATTTCCGAACAGAAAACATAATCCTGATTCATTTGTCGCTGTCTGCCTATATCAGTGAGACAACATGAACGAACGGACATAATTGTTTAATCGATATACCTTCTTCTTAATTGACCACATGCGCCGTCTATATCACGACCCATTTCTCTCCTAATGGTAACATTTATTCGTTTTTTTTCAAGTTTATTTTTAAAGGCCATAACCGCCTCTCTGGTAGACTCCTTATAGCCTCTCTCCGTCACGGGATTGACCGGAATCAGGTTTACATGGGCTCCGACTCCCCCGGCCAGCTTTATCAGTCCCTCTGCGTCAGGTTCCGTATCGTTTACGCCCCTTATCAGTGAATATTCAAATGTAATGCGCCTGCCTGTCCTGTCAAAGTAATATGAGCAGGCATCCATCAGCTGCGATATCGTATATGATTTAGCTATGGGCATGATCTCCCGGCGCTTTTCATCGGTAACCGCATGGAGTGACAGGGCCAGTGTTATCTGGAGTTTTTCATCTGCCAGCTTTTTCATCATGGGCACCAAGCCGCATGTGGATACTGTGATATTGCGCTGACTGATGTTTAAGCCGCCAGGATCCGATACAAGCCTTACGAACCTGACAACATTGTCATAGTTATCCATCGGCTCACCGCTTCCCATGACCACAATATTGGATACCCTCTCACCTGTCAGATTTGATACCTTATATATCTGGCCCAGCATCTCAGACGCCGTCAGGTTTCTCTCGAGTCCGTCCAAAGTGGATGCGCAGAATGAACATCCCATACGGCACCCTACCTGGGACGATATACATACGCTGTTGCCATGGTGATATTTCATCCAGACGGTCTCCACCATGTTGCCGTCGGCAAACTTAAATAAATACTTTCTGGTCCCGTCTATCCGTGACTCCTGGACCTTGATCTCCTCGGGAGTGGCAAAATAGCATTTTTCATCAAGGATACCTTTTAACTTATCTGAGATATTGCTCATCTCACTTAAAGGTACATGCTTTACATGCATCCAGTCATAGAGCTGTTTTGCCCTGAAGGCCTTCTCCCCGATGGATGTCATAAATTCTGTCAGTTCACTTAAATCAAGGGACATTATATCAATTTTCATATATCATTAATCTCCCTTCGTATATTTCGAGATAAAAAATCCGTCGCATTTATGGATTCCCGGTTTTAATAATAGGTATCCGTCCTTTAGCGACGACTCATCCTTTAAGGCCTCCGGTATATTTTCAAACGCGGCAGCCTTCATACCCGGCTGTGATAATATATACTCTCTCCCTCCCATATTTTCCGTATCTGTCAGGGTACATGTGGAAAATATAAGGGTGCCTCCGGTTTTTACATATCTGACTGCATTTGCAAGTATCTGCTTTTGGAGCCCTGCCAGCTCATTTATGCCTTCAAAAGACGCATTATATCTGATATCGGGCTTTCTGCCCATGATACCAAGGCCCGAGCACGGGGCATCACAGACTACCACATCAAATGCTCCCTCAAAATCCTTATTAAATACCGTGCCGTCATTTAATACAGCATTTATATTGTTAAGATTCATTCTGGATATGTTATCCTCTATGAGCCATACCTTGTCATCAGAGATATCGCAGGCCGTCACATGGCCCTCATCCCCTGCCTTTAAGGCAAAATGAGTTGCCTTGCCTCCGGGCGCAGCGCACATATCAAGGACTCTGTCACCCTTTTTTATACCGGACAATTCCGCTACGAGTGCCGAGCTCACATCCTGGATGGTCACTTTGCCGTCCGTAAAAGACTGTAACCTGCTCACACCTTCGATACCACTCACATTTATCATGTAGGGGAGATACTCCGATACGGAATAATCAATCCCGGCCTCTTTTAATTCCTTTATGACTGTTTCGGTGTCAGAAACATTATTGACCCTGACAGACAGTCCGGATCTTGTCAAAAATGACTCAAGGATCACTTTTGTCTCAGCAGCTCCAAACTGCTTAATCAGTATGCCGACTATCCATATCGGCATTGAGTAATATACGGAATAGTATATCTTTTTACTCTTATCATCATCTTTAAGAGACGGCCATTTAATATTATCCCTGTCTCTTAATACTGCTCTCATCACACCGTTTACAAAAGGGGCGAGACCTTTAAATCCCTTTTCCTGCGTAAGGAGTACCGCCTCGCTGCAGGCTGCATGGTCCGCTATACCTTCCATATAGAAAACCTGAAATAAGCCCATCCTCAGTATATTTCTGATAGCGGGCTTAATATCCTTACCGTTTGTATCTGCATACATATCGATAATGTAATCTAAGGTAATCCTGCGCTCCACGCATCCTCTGGCCAGCATTGACATAAATGCCTTGTCTCGGCTGTCCAGATAATTATATTTATCCAGGACTCCTTTTAGCATCAGGTCAAACCGTCCTCCCACCTTTTCCCATTCCAGAAGGAGCTCAAGGACTGTCTTTCTCGTCTCTGATGCCTTTGTATTCTGTTTTTTGTAGTTTTTATAATTACCCAAGTTTGTCTCCGAGATTAATCTTTACTCCCAGCATGAAATCATGGGCAGGCATTCTCTTCTTGCCTTCTATCTGGAGGGATCTGACAACGAGACCTCCCTCACTGCATCCTATGGTAAACGTATCCTTACTTACATCTATGATCTCACCGGGGGCACCCTTTTTGTCCGATACTCCCGCTTCCCATATCTTGAGATTCCTGCCGTTTAAGGAAGTAAATGTACCGGGCCATGGATTGCATCCTCTTATCAGGCGCTCCAGCTCCGTCGCCGTTTTTGTAAAATCGAGACGACCCATATCCTTTGAGAGCATCTTTGCGTACGTACTCTCCTCATCATTTTGCTTTGTACAGGTGACTTCACCCCGCTCAATGAGTGGCAGGGTCTTTACCATCAGGTCACCGCCTTCTTTAGCCAGCTTGTCAAAGAGGCTGCCGCCTGTCTCATTTGATTCAATCTTCACACGGCTCACCGCCACCATATCACCGGTATCAAGACCTTCATCCATCTTCATGATGGTGACGCCGGTCTCAGGCTCTCCGTCTATTATGGACCACTGGATAGGTGCGGCTCCCCTGTATTTGGGGAGGAGTGATGCAT
>DFKO01000055.1:35060-35665 GCA_002373855.1 Lachnospiraceae bacterium UBA3643 | reverse complement strand
AATGTCTTTTGCAACGGAAAGCCCCACGGCCCGTTCAAAAATATATATGACCTGATGAATGCCATAAACGGCGGCAGGGCAATGGGCATATCTCTGATAGGTATAGTTTAGAGATACTTGATTCAGTCAAATTTATATCTGTTTAATGTCTGCTGCAGATCGTTTTTCACACGGTCTGCACTTTCTTTTGGCTCTACTATAATTACGTTCTGACAGTACTCTTTCGCAAAGAGTTCAACTCCACCGGGAGTGGATTTAATATTGAGTACCATCCATTCATCTTTAAGATGATATTTCTTTAACAGTTTATCATCAGCTTTCTTTAATTTGTTTTCATTACCAAAGCAATCCAAAAGTGTATTCATTATGCTTCGGGCAGAAGTATTGATAAGTATTTTAAACCGTTCTTTGTCACCGGCATACATTATCGGGTGTTCGTTGCGATATTCAGAGCTTGAGTTTAATTTGTCTTTTTCTTTTCCACCAGTTGTGTGAGTGAACTTCTTTTTTCTTTTTTCATAATCTTTTCTTTCTTTTGCATTGTCAGGTTCTTCAACTTCTTCAATACTAATGATACGGTCAACTCTCAGATTATATGGATAGTC
>DFKO01000055.1:18941-34889 GCA_002373855.1 Lachnospiraceae bacterium UBA3643 | reverse complement strand
GTACCGTATGTTATATATGCAAGAGAGCCTTTATGAATGATTTTTGCTATATCACGTATTATTTCAAGGAGTGCATCATTCTCTTTGGGCAGTTTAATCCTCTCATCCGATATGGTAGGAATATATTTTATGGAATTGGATAGTGGACGCAGATTAGCAAGTTTTTCTGTAATGCTTTCTATGTTGCTGGACGCAAAGAAATGATAAGTTTCCATGGCTCTGCAAAGCACAAGCAGTTCGCTCTCCAGGATGGCTGACTCATAATAATATTGATCGGCATTTGCTTTCTTTTTAAAACCAAGATAAAAACCTGCATTGTGAATATCATTTACAAAGTCTGTATCTGAAGATTCGTCGATATCTTCATCTATTATAAAATCTGATAAACCTATCAGCATTCTTCTGACTGTTGTACGATCTATATTTCCTCCACATTCTACCTGAAATTCAGTATTTAATTTATTTGTTATTTCAGTGATTGTCAGAGGGTGTTCTTTGTCACTGTATTTCTTTAGTGTGAGGATAAGATAAAGAATATAATTTCTGGTTTCACGATCTTTTGCTCTGCCCATATTTTCACCTCCAGGATAAACGTGGCAAAATTGCCCATGTATTTATGATAACTTGTAGATAATGAAAAGACAAGGATAAAACAGTGCAAAATTGCCCATGCATTTGTGATAGCATTCAGATAGTGAAACATACATCCGGGGCAGGATATAAACAGTGTATAGATTAAAGGAGGTAAGTATTATGGTTACGGAGAGACTTAAATCCAAAGGCTATGAGGGAAAGAATTTTGTTGACAGGGATATTCTTTATCCACCTCTTGCAAAGTATAAATTATATTGTGATTACAGTGTGCTGCTTTACAAAATGGGAAATTACTATTGCTTATACTTTGGAAAACATTTAGAAGAATGGTCTATTGGAAGATTTACAGACCCGGATATTATACCGACACTATTTGACAGCAAGATAGTAAATTTCAAGGAAACAGCAATAAATGTGTGGCGCCTTGGGCAGTGCTGTAATATTCTGGGACGATGTGTAGCATCGGATAAAGATATTAGTAAATGGTACAGCCTGTTCATGCTGTATGTACTATTGAAATTAACACCTGAAGTTGTAGAGAAGATTGAATGGACAGTACTGGGTTTTGAGGGATTATATAAGTGGTCAAGGGATAATCGTCTGGTTGAATCAATAAGGGAATTATCTTTTAAATCTGATTGTTTCAGAAATTGTTATGTGGACGATGGATTATCAGAACATTTTGGAAAATTGTTTAATCCGGCCAAGTGGCTCAGCGCAGGCATATCTAATTTAATGTTTGAAAAGATATTGAAAGGTTATGGAGAAATGTCATATGTAAATCTTCAGGGTAAAGGCATAGACCTTTTCTCAGGCAGCATAACTACTTTGCCGTTAGTGTGGGATATGCGTTCACTGCGGAAAGTATACAAAAATAATATTAAAGCTGATTGGTATATAGTTGGTGTTCATGATAATTGCATGCTTTACTGGACAGATTTTATGCAGCTGATTATTGATCGCAAAGAGGAATTTATGAAATCTGATAAGACGGTAAATACAATAAATGTCAGGGTAGTTACAGATCCGTCGGCAGAAAAACAGTTTGATAGAATTTGTGAAATTGTTGGTACTGATATTAATTATTGTGACATGCCTCCAAAAGATGTATCGAAAGTGGAATGTGATAATGGCAGCGCATTAATCTGGCTTCCTTTATGCCTCACAGAATATTTTGAGGAGGTTTATTCATACGGGGGAGACGATTATGCAGGCGTATTAGATATAGATAAGTATATGAAAGCAAGGGAGAACGTGCTGGAAATTATGAGTCCCGGGAATGAGATTTATCATGCAGCCGAGAAGGATATAGCCGTTACAGGTTTTTATAGATATGATGGAAATATTTATTGCGAGACATCTTTAGGACTTATAAAGCTTCCTGATGATACTTTGGGGGAGTTGAGGTGTAAGCTTATTGAAGAATGGTGGGGAAGCAGGAAACTTATTCAGAAAATATTAAGCAAGTATAAGACTTCTGTTAACGTATCGCTTGAGGATATGGTAACTATGAAAGCCAACAATCAATTGCCATGGGTATATTAACTGAATCTCTATAACATGATTACGAATGAAAGGAGCAGAGTATGGAAACTAAATTAAATATTAAAGGAACTAATGATGGTTCTTTTATCGAAATTGTATGGGGCCTTGGAACACTAATGTTAATGAACAGCAAGGATAGCTGCCAGATACTGGGAATGGTTTTAGATCAGCTTGAGAGGGTGTCACCAGAAATTTTCAAAGAGAAGGAATACTATGAAGCAATACTGGAGCGTATATGCGAATTAATGGAGGATATAAATTATAACGGTTTAATTTGTCACAGAGATTCAGATGAAGAATCAGATTGTTATGAACAACCTTTTGATGTTGAGTTATTTAATTTAAAGATGCGGGAACATCTACTACCACATATAGTTGAACCGAATTTAAACGAACAGAATATTGAATTCTTTAAAGAATATCTCCGTTTTCATATCTTTGGTTATGATACACCATTCGAATGGGAGCCGAGGCAGCTATATGATAACCCGAAAATGCTGAATCTGTTATGCAGTTACTGTGGACCTGCAAATGTATTGGAAAAGCTTCTTGAAGAATCATATGAGGGAAGAAGCAGGGAGGACATTCTTTACCCGGAAGAAGTATTTGAGGACAAAATGATTCCGCCCATGCTTAACTGGTATCTGAATACTCCTGAAGAAATAAGATTTACATCGGATTATTATAAAGCACTAAGTGACGATTTTTATAAATTTGTCAGAATCTGGGCAGAGAACGTACCTGCTTTTAATGACAATTTGCCTGATGATAAATTAAAGACACATGATGGATCTAACTTTCAGAAGGCACAAATAAAACGGTTAGGATTATTAGGTGAATTGACGGGATCAGAAAATGGAATCCGTATGCCTGTAAAAATTCTTCATCATTATTATGCAACAGATTTGGTAAAGCATCTGCATACTGGACTTAAAGATAACAGGGATAATCCGGAGCTTCTTAAGACTTTATATAAATACTGTCTTCCATATTATCCCGATGTAATTTATGATTATGAATCTTATGATTCCGATTTTGAAGCACTTCTTCAGCCAGTTTTAAAACAGCTCGACCGTATTGGTGATGTGGAACTCTATCTGTCTCATTACCATGTGAGAGAGGAGAATCTTGCAACTGGTAATTTTGATTGGAATGGTTTACTTGGTAATCCTTTTTCATGGCCGTTTAATCCTGAACTAGCCAAGATTTTACCTGAGTATCCGGAAGCTTTTGGAAATAAAGTGGCTGATTCGGAAAGTGATTCGGGGCAAGAGAATTCAGCAGATGATAATAATGATGTTGTAGCTGGAATTCCATTTTGAGGAAGGATAATAAACCTGTTACCTAGGTGAATTATCAGAATCATAATGATATAATTATGAGTAAATAAAGCTTCTTGACTTATTCATAAAATCTATTTTGGAAATATGAAGAAAAGAGACGGAAGCCCTCGAATGATTAAAAGACTGAGTACATAAAATGAAACAATTCAGCGAGTACACTAAAATTGAGATTAATAAAATATTTGAGGATTATCTAAAGTCCGGGAAGAATAACCTCCTTCTTACAGGTGGAGTAGGTGTTGGTAAGACACTGTATGCGAAGATTTTATCAAATATGGTAATATGCCAAAATGGTATTTCCTGTGAGAATCCTGTACTCAACTCCAACATCAATAATGGGTATGTTCATTTTTTTTCTTTTGGGGCTCACTACAACCATGAAAACTTTATTTACGGATTAAGTATATCCTGTGAAAATAACAATCTGAAATTTGAAGAACGCAAGAAAAGATTTCTTGATTTATGTGATAAGGCATCTGAAGATTCTGATCATAATTATGTTGCGATTTTTGATGATATCAATCGCGCAGACATATCACAGACATTGGGAGATATGCTCTCGGCTCTCGAGTCAAAGGATGTTGGAAATGAAATACATGCCGGAAACGAGAGAGTAGTACTTCCGGATAATCTTTATATCATAGCGACAGCAAATCCACTTGTAGGAAAGGAAAAACTTGATTATGCATGGATGAGACGATTTATGCATTACAATATTCTCTCAGATGAAAGGCATCTGGGATTTGATTATGATGGTAAGGATGCGGGGGATGGATACAAAGAGACTGTTGATAACGAGTGGGACAACTGTTATAAAATGGTTATCAGAGGACCTAAATATCAAGATGGCAAACTCACTAATGATTTTATATATGAATGGAAAAAAAAGAAAGACATTGAATTTGATACTAATAAAAGAATTAATGCTACCGGTGAAGCATTTTTACGCCAATACCAGTGGGATATTTACATGCATATCAAGATTATGTATGAACGATATTTCTTTGACCCGGACGATTCCACAAGAGTGAATCAGTATATCCCTGGACACGGAATGTTTATGACATATAATGACAAGTTATCATACGGAGAGAATCTTTGTCTGTTTCATAAGCAACTTAAACATAATATTCTGCCTTTTGTTGAAAAACAGTTTGACGATGGAGTGTTAAATAGAGATGCTGAGATTGATATTGAAGCATTATGGGATTTGGTAGATGAAAAACGGCGAGAAAAAATTGAGATAGGTAAGTTTGGGAATGGTATCGGAGTTTTCAGACAAGTTTATAAATATTTTGAAAATGTTAAAAATGAGGTTAGTTGGTATGAATTTTATCTTTTCCTGATGTGTTCTATTTCCCTTAGACGGCGAAATCAAAAACCATCAAAGCAAAGGGATAAGTATAGTTTTATAGTAGAAAGAAAGCAATTAATTAATAATTATTTTGCAAATCAGGGTAAATCTAATCATTGTCATAATGAAAATAAAAATAATATATTAATAATAAAAAATAATCTTTTTTGTGGATTAGCATATGTTCATCCTTCTTGGCGATATGTAACGCCTGATGGGGAAAAACTTGTTTGCGGCGAATGGGTTGAAGGTGATAAACCGTTCTACAAAGAGAATGCCAAAAAAAACAAAGAGAATGATAAAAAGAATTATGAAAAAGAAAAAGTAGAAATAAAAAGATATGATAAAATCTTACAGTTATTAAAAAAAGAAGAGATTAAGGTACAGTTAAGGAGAGCAGCTATGGGAAATCAGAATATTGATAAATTAAAAATAATGGATGATTTAGGAATTAAGCAGATGATCCTTCAGGGACCTCCAGGAACATCGAAAACATACGGGGCAAAGTATGACATCATTGGGCCAGCATTGCTTGAGGGAACTACAGCCGATGATAATAAAAAGAAAGAGCTACTAAAAGAATATCAGATAGATGATAATAAAAAGAAAGAGCTACTAAAAGAATATCAGATAGATAATTATGACAAAGACAAATGGAATAAGAACTATGGTTGGGACATGGTGCAGTTCCATCCTTCTTATGGTTATGAAGATTTTGTAAGAGGTATCACTGTTTCAACAAAGGATGATAAAGTTGTTTATAAAACTGTTAACAAAATCCTTGGAAAGATGTGTGAACTTGCAAAAAGTAAAAAAGGTGGTAAATTCTTTTTAATTATCGACGAGATTAATCGTGCTGATGTTGCAACTGTATTCGGTGAGTTGATTTATGCTCTGGAATGCAGAGGGGAAAAAGTATCAATACCGTATGGCATAGAAGAGAGAAAGGAAGATAGAGAAGAGAGTAGTAGCAAAGAAATTGATAAGACAACTAATAATGGAGATAAAGCAGAAAATAAAGAAGGCAAGGATGAAACAAATTACCAGTTGGTTATTCCGGATAATTTGTATATTATCGGCACCATGAATACGGCTGACAAATCAATCGGTACTATTGATTATGCTATTCGTCGTAGATTTTTGTTCTTTGATTGCCTTCCAAATGAAGATGTTGTTGAGAAATATAATATTCAAACTGGTGGGAAGACACAAGAGGATATTAATAGCATAGCAATCTATATGATGGAAAATCTTAAGAGGTTTATTGATTTAACGATAAATAAAGGTTATCACGCCAAAGATTTGTATATAGGGCATACATATTTTCTTGTTAAAAATGAAGATGAATTAAAACTAAGATTGCAGTATCAAATTGTTCCCATATTACGTGAATATTATGAAAATGGTGTATTGAAAAATGATTTAGATAAAACGGAAGAAATTAAGATTAGATATTCAAATTTAATAGAAGCCATAAAGGGAACGAATCAGCCTAAGGAGTCCCAGTCTGATGAGTCACTGTTTGATGCCCTTTATAATGAAATTATTAATAGCAATGCAATCAATATGATGAAAAATCTTAAGAGGTTTATTGATTTAACGATAAATAAAGGTCATCACGCCAAGGATCGGTATATAGGGCATACATATTTTCTTGTTAACAATGAAGATGAATTAAAACAAAACTTGCAGAATAAAATTGTTCCCATATTACGTGAATATTATGAAAATGGTGTATTGAAAAATGATTTAGATAAAATGGAAGAAATTAAGACTAGATATCCAAAGTTAATAGAAGCCATAAAGGGAAAGGATCAGTCCTATGATTCCCAGTCTGATGATTCCCTGTTTGATGCCCTTTATGATGAAATTAAAGAGGAAATTAAAAAAGAATGTGATTCGGATGAATCGGCAAAATAAGCAACTTAAAATGTGTGGATTTTTATAAAATGCCTAAAAATAATGATAATAAATCAACAAAAATTACATCTTATATAAAAGGCCTGATTGAAATCATGGATTATTCGAGAATCGACGATTTAAAAAAAGAGGATTCCGAAAAAAATGATTCAAAAAATGATATTTCAGATATTAAAAAAATTAAAGAAGAAGCTTATATGCCTCCATACAAAGAAAGAAATCCCGGGATAAACCTTGGAATCTATAATTCACATAAATGGGGAATTCGTTCGGATAAGTATTGTGGATATTCATGGCTCAAGGATCAGAATAATAATATATTAAAAAATGATAAAGACGGCAAAAGTATTATTCTGCATATAAAACCCCGTTTTGAATTAAACTTTAATAAAATGTTACAGACAATAGCATCTGATGAAGAGTTTTTCGATTACCTTGGGCTTGAAACAGATGATCCTATGATTCGCTTTTTTCATGATGAGCCGATGATAGAGAACGTCAATGTGGAAGAAAACCTAAATCTACTGATAGCTGTTATTTCCTTCATTGCATTACTTGACAGAACTACCAGAGTTTCTGTTATTAAAAAGATGGTAAAGGTTGAAGAAAATGCTGTAGGCAGAGTACGAGGGCATATTTTGATGAATAAAAATATCTCCCGTAATATCTGTCAGGGGCATATCGAGAGGATTTATGCAACGCACAATGAACGTTCGGAAAATATCCGTGAAAATCGGATGTTGTTGTATGTATTAAATAAGGCGGAGGATTATTTTGAGCAATCCAATAAGGAAATTATTTCGTCTGTTAGAATGATGATTTCTGTAATAAGAAACAGATTGAGCCGTGTTGAATTAATGCAAAATGAAACTTTCAGTTGTGACGATATAGATCGCATGATTATTAAGCTTCCGAATATTTATCGTAATTATGTATCGGTTTTTGAATATGCAAAACTGATTTTAAATGAATCAAGTGTTAACGCCGGAAATGGATCGGGTGCAAGGATTATTCCTTATGCAATCAATTCGCATATGCTATACGAGTGCTACGTCAGAGCATGCATAAAGAACATAATAAAAGAAATCAAAGATGACGATTACACAATTGAAATGATGCGGTATGTCAGGGATAAAGAAAACATTCCAGATGATGAAAATTATGGTGCGCGAGATATTATTAAGGATAACAAAAAGTGTTATATTTTCGGAAAGGTTGTTCCGGATATAGTGATTAAATATACGTCGGTCAAGCAGGAAGGAGAAACATTTTATCGAGTTTTCGATGTGAAGTACAAAGATTCAAGCAAGAGATACAAAGGGCGGGATGACCGTCTTCAGTTGTTGGCATACAATCTTATATACTATCCAATAAAGAAATACACGGGTTTTATTATGCCTGAATCATCAGGATTAGAATATGGGAAGATAATAAATACAAATATGAATTTAAACAATTCAGTATCTAGGAATGATGAAAACGAAGATAAAGAATTGCATGGGTATGTTTTTTCTGAGGAAGAGATGGGAAAATTGATTACACCATAATAACATGTTTGAGGATTTTGACTGTGAATAATAAAGTAATAATATTAATTGACTCTCAAAAAATAGCTGATAGTCCTTCTGCTGAAGAACTTCAGAATCTGGAATTAAATACGAAGGATCCAATAAATGGAAACTATTGTGCACGTGTTGTCAATGACGATGAGGAAGATTCAGATGAGGATGAATATATTTCCGATGATGAAAAAGGAGTAACAAAAAATACAAACGAAACTGAACAGAAAAATGTTCGTATAGGTTACTATGCTGGACTAATCAAGGCTACATTTGATGAAACGAAAAAAATACCTGATGTGACCAATACTCCGGAACAACAGGAAATCTTACTCCGAGCAAAAAGCAGATTTCCGAAATTATCCGTTTCGATGATGTTAGAGAAAATCAAAGAAGATAAAGAAGAGATAGGAAATTATTTGAAGACTGGAGTTGACGGAAAAAAGCTGACACCAGATTCGTTATATATGATAGGAGATAGCCGGGATATTGATTTGAGTAATTGTGATGACTGGGAATTATCTGAAAAAGATATAGTTGAAATCAAAAAAGAATACAGACTAGTATGTGAATGTGAGAGCCTTAGACCTGGGGGAAGTTATAAACCTCTAGGGGAACTGGAAGAACCAAAAAAAAATAAATATTTGATTCGCCCATATGCTATCAATCTCGCTCTTTTGTTTGAACTATATTCCAGATGGTACGTAAAAGAAAATATGGATTCATTCGTAGACAAAGAAAACAAAGTGGCCAAAGAAGTCAACGAAAACCAAGAACCCCCCAAAATCCAATTACTTAAATATGTACCAGATAAAAAGGAAGCATTGGAAGAGTTAAAGAAGCCGAATGAAGATGATTCGAACAAAGATGATTTTGGGGCAAAATTAATTTGTAAACCTATGTACGTCTCTCAAGATAACTCAAATGATGAGAATGACGGTGAAACTAAGGATAAACAAAAAACTGATGATAATGAAGAGAACATTTTTTATTTAGATGGAATTGTCGTTCCTGACATTGTAATCTGGGACGAGAAAAAGAATGAATATTATATCTACGATGTGAAATATAAAGACCCGACTGGTAAACATGATCGCGATGACAGATTGCAGATACTTGCCTATGCATTCATGTATAATGCTAAGCGTATTGGACATATCTTTCCTGATAATGGCGTTAATCAACATAAAGATGAAACCTTTAAAGTGGACTCTGAAAATAAAGTAGAATATAAAATGAAGTATATATCAGCTATTTCTGAACCAAATTCACCTCATTGACATTAAAGTGATATAAGTGTAGACTATCACTCGGAAGAAACAAAGGCGTTTCGGGTATGACCCGGGACGTCTTTTTTTATGCAATAACACATTTATGATATAGGATAAAACGGCTATGTTTTTTGAAAATGACAGACCTTATGAAGAGTGTGGTGTATTTGGTATATGGGGCACCAGGGATACTGATGCATCAAGGGCGGTTTATTACGGACTGACTGCTCTCCAGCACAGAGGACAGGAATCGGCAGGCATCGTGGTATGCGATACCAACGGTCCTATCGGCAATATATGTGCCCACAAGGATATGGGCCTGGTGAGCGAGGTTTTTCATAATGATATCCTTGATAAGCTAAAGGGCAACATCGGTATAGGTCATGTCAGATATTCTACAGCAGGAGCAAGCTGCGTTGAAAATGCCCAGCCTTTTTCACTTAATTATGCCAAGGGTACTCTGGCACTGGCCCACAACGGTAATGTAATAAATGCAGATGAGATGAAGGCAAAGCTCGAGAGTGAGGGAGCAGTGTTTGCAGGCAGCTCCGATTCGGAGGTCATTGCATACAGCATTGCCAGGGAGCGTATGAATACAGACTCCATAGAAGAGGCAGCAGTTAATATCTCAAAGAAGCTTATAGGCGGATATGCCCTCCTGATCATGAGCCCCCAGAAGCTGATCGGTGTGAGAGACCCTCTTGGCCTCAAACCCCTGTGTCTCGGAAAGGCGGGAGACGCATATATATTATCATCAGAAAGTTGTGCAATTACCGCAGTTGGTGGTAAACTTATCAGAGATATAGAGCCCGGTGAGATAGTCATCATCACAAAGGATGGTATTAAGTCTGAGATAATGGCATCAGCACCCCAAAAGGCTCATTGTATTTTTGAATACATTTATTTTGCAAGGCTTGATTCCCGCATTGATAATATTAATGTATATGATGCAAGACTCCGGGGAGGCATGGCTCTTGCAAAGAGATATCCCGTGGAGGCAGACGTGGTGACCGGAGTACCTGAGTCAGGTATCACTGCAGCAGTGGGATATTCAAAATATTCAGGCATACCGTTTATACCTGCATTTGCAAAAAACAGCTATGTGGGACGTACATTTATAAAGCCTACCCAGAGCGAACGCGCTTCGGCAGTTCATATCAAACTCAGCGTGATAGAAAGCGTTGTAAAAGATAAGCGTGTCGTATTAATAGACGATTCAATAGTGAGAGGAACTACCATAGCAGGTCTTATCGATATGATGAGACGGGCAGGTGCACTTTCGGTGCACGTCAGGATCAGTTCACCTCCTTTTTTATATCCGTGCTTTTACGGTACGGATGTGCCGGACAACTCTCAGCTCATCGCATCAAACAGCTCTACGGAGGAGATCAGAAAGCGTATAGGTGCCGATTCCCTCGAGTATATGCATCTTGAGGATTTTGAGCAGATGACGGGAGAACTGGAAATATGCAAAGCATGCTTTGATGGCAAATATCCTTTGGAAAACAAGTCGGAGGTTTAGGAGTTATGAAGAAAAAAATAGTGCTTGAGGACGGAGAGGTCTATATCGGCGACGGGTTTGGCTCCGATAATGACAAGTTCGTTGAACTCGTTTTCAACACATCAATGGTTGGCTACCAGGAGATAGTTTCAGATCCGTCATATACAGGCCAGGCGGTCATTATGACTTATCCCCTTATCGGCAACTACGGTATGAACGATGACGATTATGAGACAGACAGACCTACTGTATCGGGACTCATCGTCAGGGAATACTGCGATGAACCGTCAAACTTCAGATGCAGTGAGACTCTGTCTGCTGTTATGAAAAAGTATGATATCTCCGGAGTGAGCGGTATAGATACGAGAAAACTTGCCAGACATATCAGAGATTTTGGAAGCTGCCGGGCGTGTATAGTCTCTGCAGATACAGACACAGATGAGGCATTAAAACTTCTTAAGGAGCATCCTGCCGACAGAGCCGTAGTATCAAAGGTCAGCTCAGATAAGATCCACGAGTACGGTGATCATGACTCATCAGCCGGGACTAAAAATATTGTGGCCATCGACTGCGGTATGAAGAAAAATATATTAAGGGAATTTAAAAAGCGCGGATGCAATGTAACGGTTGTACCGTGGGATACATCTGCAGACGAGATTCTGAATATGAAGCCTGATGGAGTCTTTGTATCAAACGGACCGGGTGACCCTGAGGATGTGGCTCCGACAATAGAAACTGTTAAAAATCTGAGAGGTAAAGTGCCCGTATTTGGTATATGCCTGGGACATCAGATCATATCCCTGGCATACGGAGCAAAGACATATAAATTAAAATTCGGTCACAGAGGCGGCAATCATCCCGTAAAGAATCTTAAGACAGACAAGATAGAGATAACCTCCCAGAACCATTCGTATGCAGTGGATAATGACAGCTTAAACGGAACGGGACTCACACCTACACACATCAACCTCCTTGATAATACGATCGAGGGTGTTGAAGCAGTAAATGACAAAATATTTTCTGTCCAGTATCATCCCGAGAGTGCTCCGGGACCCCAGGACAGTTCATATCTGTTTGACATATTTATGAATAACATTAAGTCTGTGGAGGTGCCTGAAAATGCCTAAGCGTACGGATATAAAAAAGATACTTGTAATCGGTTCGGGACCTATTGTGATCGGTCAGGCAGCAGAATTTGACTATGCCGGTACCCAGGCATGCCTCTCTTTAAGAGAGGAAGGGTATGAGGTAATACTGTGCAACTCAAACCCTGCGACCATAATGACTGATGAGTCAATTGCGGACAAGGTTTATATGGAACCCCTGACACTGGAGTTTATCGCAAAAATCATCAGGATGGAGCGCCCTGATGCCATACTCCCCGGTATCGGAGGCCAGACAGGTCTGAACCTTGCCATGCAGCTTGAGAAAAAGGGTATTTTAAAAGAGTGCGGAGTAGAGCTCCTCGGTACCAGGACGGAGAGTATAGAGAGAGCTGAGGACAGGGAACTGTTTAAGGAACTCTGCATAGAACTCGGAGAGCCAGTCCTTCCGTCACTCATCGCGGAGAGCATGGAGGAAGGTCTTGATGCTGTAGCAAAGATAGGATACCCGGTAGTTATCAGGCCGGCATTTACCCTGGGTGGTACAGGCGGTGGCTTTGCAGAGAACGAGACAGAGTTTAGGGAGATCATGAAAAATGCTCTCGTGCTCTCACCTGTCCATCAGGTCCTTGTAGAAAAGAGTGTAAAGGGATACAAGGAGATTGAGTATGAGGTAATGCGTGATGCCAACGATACGGCTATCGCAATATGCAACATGGAAAATGTGGACCCTGTAGGTATTCATACAGGTGACTCAATAGTAGTATGTCCTTCCCAGACACTGACAAATAAAGAGTATCACATGCTCCGTGACAGTGCCCTTAAAATAATCAGAGCTCTCAAGATAGAGGGTGGATGCAATGTCCAGTTTGCCCTTGATCCCAAATCGTTTAATTATTATCTGATCGAGGTTAACCCCAGAGTATCGAGATCGTCTGCTCTGGCATCCAAGGCCAGTGGTTATCCCATAGCGAGAGTATCTGCAAAGATAAGTGTGGGCATGAGACTCGATGAGATAATGCTCGCCAATACACTGGCATCGTTTGAGCCGGCCCTTGATTATGTGGTATCAAAGATGCCAAGGTTCCCGTTTGATAAATTCAATGATGCCAATAATACTCTTGGCACACAGATGAAAGCGACGGGAGAGGTCATGAGTGTTGGCCGTACTGTGGAGGAGAGCCTCTTAAAAGCAATCCGGTCTCTTGAGGTCGGCGTGTTCCATCTCCACAACAGCAAGTTTGACAATATGTCTGATGAAGAACTTGAGAAATATATTGTCGACGGAACTGATGACAGGATTTATGCTATCGCCCAGCTCCTTAGAAACGGAGTCACGACTAAAGATATAGCACAGATAACCGGTATAGATATCTTTTTTATCGGCAAGATGAAAAATATCACCGATATGGAGAGCAGACTTGTCAAAAATATAAATGACATATCGGTTCTCCGTGAAGCCAAGAAGATGGGATTTTCCGATAGGGAGATTGGAGTGCTCTGGAACAAGAGCGCCCGGGAGATATTTGATATCAGAAAGGCTGAGAATATCTGGCCGGCATACAAGATGATCGATACATGCGCATCAGAGTTTGAGAGCTATATCCCGTATTTCTATTCAACGTACGAAGATGAAAACGAATCGATCATATCCGAAAAGAAAAAGATAATAGTGCTCGGCTCAGGCCCTATCAGAATCGGTCAGGGTGTTGAGTTTGACTACTCAACTGTTCATGCGGTAAAGACCATAAAGGCTTCCGGATATGAAGCAATCATCATAAACAATAATCCCGAGACGGTATCAACCGACTATACAACATCTGACAAACTCTATTTTGAGCCTCTCTGCGTTGAGGATGTCATGAATATCGTCGAGATGGAAAAGCCGGAGGGCGTCATCGCTATCCTCGGTGGTCAGACAGCCATAAATCTGGCCGAGCCTTTAAAGGAATATGGCGTAAAGATCATCGGTACGGACTGTCAGGCAATTGAGAGAGCAGAGAACAGAGATGCATTTGAAAAGCTTCTCCTCGAACTTGACATACCCCAGCCCAAGGGACTTGCCGTTACAAATATTGAGGACGGTGTAAATGCTGCAAGGAATATAGGATATCCTGTACTTGTCCGTCCCAGCTTTGTACTTGGTGGCAGGGCTATGCAGATAGTCTCAAAAGAGGCTGACATGAGGCATTATTTAAAGACTGCCGTTGAGATAGATGAGGACAAGCCTGTACTGGTCGATAAATACATAAGGGGTAAAGAGGTCGAGGTCGATGCAATCTGTGACGGCAGAGACGTATTTGTACCGGGTATTATGGAACTGGTTGAGAGGACGGGAGTTCACTCAGGCGATTCCATAAGCGTATATCCCACGTTCAGTATTTCTGATAAGGTCAAGGGGACCATACTTCAGTACACAAAAAAGCTTGGACTGGGCATAGGTATAGTGGGACTTTATAATATCCAGTTTATCGTCGATCAGAATGATAATGTATTTATCATTGAGGTAAATCCCAGGTCTTCGAGAACTGTGCCGTTCCTTTCAAAAGCGACAGGATATTCCCTTGCGGATATTGCCACCCTCGCCATACTTGGCGTATCCCTTAAGGAGCAGGGTATATTTGACCTGTATCCAAAGGAACGTGACAGATGGTGTGTAAAGGCTCCTGCATTCTCCTTTGCAAAGCTTAAGGGTATGGATGCATACCTCTCGCCTGAGATGAAGTCTACAGGTGAGGCTATCGGATATGACAGGACTCTTCACAGAGCCATGTATAAAGCACTCATTGCATCCGGTATAAAACTTCAGAACTATGGTACTGTCATGGTGACTCTTGCCGATGAGGACAAGGAGGAAGCACTGCCTCTCATCAGGAGATTCTATGACATGGGATTTAATATCGAGGCTACCATAGGTTCGGCAGAATTTTTAAAGGAACACGGTATCAGGACCAGAGTACGTCACAAGTTAAGTGAGGGCAGCGAGGAGATACTTGAATCCATCAGAGCAGGATATGTCAGCTATGTGATAAATACGAGAGCCATTCTCTCCGGCGTACACTACGAGGATGGAGTTGCTATCAGAAGGTGTGCCATAGAGAATAATGTCACAATGTTTACATCCCTTGATACGGTAAAGGTTCTGCTTGATGTTCTGGAGGAACAGACCATCAAGGTCGCAACGATCTTTTAGTGTCAAATAATAAAATGACATAAAATATTTTTCGAAAATTTTCAAAAAAGTTATTGACAGAAAAAAGATTTGATAGTATAGTCAGAAACATGAAAGAGCAAAGGCGCTTTGGAAATGTCCAGAGCGCCTTTTTCTTTTGCTTATGACATAGGCTTTTACTACAAAGGTTAAGGAGGAAAAAATTAATGAACAGTCAGATTCCTGAACTTTTCGGAAGTCTTGTATTCAGTGACAAGGTTATGAGAGAAAAGCTTCCGAAGGACATGTACAAGGCACTTAGGAAGACAATTGATAATAATACTCATCTTGAAATTGATGTAGCCAACGCAGTGGCTGTAGCCATGAAGGAATGGGCAGTAGAAAACGGAGCTACCCATTACACACACTGGTTTCAGCCGATGACAGGATATACAGCAGAGAAGCACGACAGTTTTATCTGTCCCACAGACAAGGGCGAGGTGATAATGGAGTTCTCCGGCAAGGAGCTTGTAAAGGGTGAGCCCGATGCATCAAGTTTTCCTTCAGGAGGAATCAGAGCAACATTTGAGGCAAGAGGATATACAGC